>NZ_QMFZ01000149.1:0-463 GCF_003294055.1 Burkholderia reimsis | reverse complement strand
CTTATGATTTAATTCTGGTTCTATTGGTTGGATATTCTTTTGTTGTTGGTTGATATTTTGATATTCTTCAGTAAAAGTTGCTTCTTGCGGATTAATGTTTTCTCTATCATTAGTCGCTGTATCAAAAGAGTAATTAAGCTGTCTTTCTTCTTCTAATTGGTTTTCTAGTTTTTGAATCTTTTTATTACTTTCTAAAGCTAATATTTGTTGATTCTCCAACAATTTATTTAATGTATTAACATTGCTATTTTGTTGATCTAGTTGTTTAGTTAAATTCTCAATATATTTTTCATCATTTTTAGCTCTAGTTTCAAAGATTTCTATTTGCTTTTCTAATTCATTTACTTTTATTTTTAATGACTCAAAACTATTTGAATTATTGTATATACGCTTTTCAAACTCTGCAGTATTTTCATTAAATCTTTCTTTTTTTATTGATTCTTTTTTTTGCATTGTCCTTTCT
>NZ_QMFZ01000148.1:0-463 GCF_003294055.1 Burkholderia reimsis | reverse complement strand
CTTTCATATGGGTTGCGCCGTCAGCTTTTTGTATAAATTCTTTTTCAGAAAATATATTAATTCTATTTCCCCTTATTTTCTCATTATTAGAGTTTTTATGAAAACCGTCATTAAGATTTAAACGTAACAAGCTATAGTTGTAACGGCATTCTCTGAAATTTATAGTTGCTTTTCCAGGCTTTAAAAAATAGCTTAAAGTGAAAAAGTATTCAGAATTACATGATGTTATGTTAATATCTCCCTTACAAGTTTCGTCTAATTTAATGTTGTATTGTTCAAGTATTTCTTTACTTAGATTTACTAAATAATTTAAATCTTCATCGTTCAGTTTCAAATGCATTTAAACATCTCCTTAGTTTAGATTTTACGATCTTAAATCCTTATATTATTTTCAGTATTTGTAGTAAGTTATACAGATGTTTTCTATAAACTTAATAATTATTCCTTTTTAGCGTCATAATCG
>NZ_QMFZ01000147.1:0-468 GCF_003294055.1 Burkholderia reimsis | reverse complement strand
AAATTACGCAACAAATGAATCAAATTAAATCCGAACAACAAGAAAAAACAGAACTGATTCAAAACTTAGCCCATGATTTAAAAACACCTTTAGCAAGCATTATTTCATATTCTGAAGGACTACGTGATGGTATAATCACAAAGGATCATGAGATTAAAGAGTCATACGACATATTAATTAAACAAGCAAACAGATTATCAACATTATTTGATGATATGACTCATATTATCACTTTAAATACAGGTAAAACATATCCCCCAGAATTAATACAACTAGACCAATTACTTGTATCAATATTGCAACCATATGAGCAACGTATCAAACATGAAAACCGCACATTAGAAGTGAATTTCTGTAGCGAAATTGATGCATTTTATCAATATCGAACGCCACTTGAGCGTATTTTAACAAACTTACTTGATAATGCGCTAAAATTTTCAAATGTTGGTAGTCGCATTGATATTAATA
>NZ_QMFZ01000146.1:0-469 GCF_003294055.1 Burkholderia reimsis | reverse complement strand
GTACTATTTGATTTAGGTGTAATTTATGAGCATTATTGTAGCGATATGACACGTACCATTAAATTTGGTGAACCTAGCAAAGAAGCACAAGAAATTTATAATATTGTATTAGAAGCAGAAACATCTGCAATCCAAGCAATTAAACCTGGAATACCTTTAAAAGATATCGATCATATCGCTAGAAATATTATTTTAGAAAAAGGTTATGGTGAATATTTCCCTCATCGCTTAGGTCATGGTTTAGGATTACAAGAACATGAATATCAAGATGTTTCAAGTACTAATTCTAATTTGTTAGAAGCTGGCATGGTTATTACAATCGAACCAGGTATTTATGTACCAGGTGTTGCAGGTGTAAGAATTGAAGATGACATACTTGTCACTAATGAAGGATATGAAGTATTAACACATTACGAAAAATAAGGAGTGGGATAAAAATGAAAAGCTTGTTACAAGCGCATTCTCATTC
>NZ_QMFZ01000145.1:0-472 GCF_003294055.1 Burkholderia reimsis | reverse complement strand
GAAGTAGGCTGTACCCTTGCTGAGGCAAAGTTCCCGCCCGGAGCCAGCAGCCACGTCGCGGTTCACGGTCCAGCCTTGAGCCGCGGCGAAGTCGCGCAGCTTGATCAACATGTCGTTCGGTCCGGTCGCGGACCCGGTTTCATAAGCCATTTATGCGCTCCTCAGTCCAGGGACAAGGCCCAGAACTCGCTGATTGCGTTCCGGTAGGCGTTCTGGAACACAACGTGGGTCTTGCCGTTGTAGGTTGTCGTATTCTCCGCGGCGTTCTGGAATCCGCTGATGTTGTAGGTTCCTTCCAGCTCCCCCCAAGCCGCAGTATAGGGTCCGCGCTGTAGGATAATACAAGGAAGCATCATATATCCTCCGCCCAAGCACTCGCGGAAGGGGCGGAGCGGCGTGTTTGTGCCGCTCGTGATAACGGCATGAGGCCAGACGCAACGCCAGTTGCCGGAGGGGGTGAACGGAATAGCGG
>NZ_QMFZ01000144.1:0-498 GCF_003294055.1 Burkholderia reimsis | reverse complement strand
CGAGCACGCACACGCCGATCTCGGTGCCTTTCTCGGCGGCCAGCTGCTTGAGCCGGATCGCCGCCGACAGCCCGGCGGGGCCGCCGCCGACGATCACGACGTCGTATTCCATCGATTCGCGCGGGCCGTACTGCGCGAGCAAGTCCTGTGTGGTCAAAATCCTGTCTCCTCCTGCGTCCCGACCGTCAGCCGGTCAGAACTGATCTTCCGTCAACGCGAGCACGCCCTCGTTGCCCTTCGTGCCGACGATCGACGCTTCGAGCGCGCCTGCCTGCACCAGCACCTGCTCCGCATAGAGCTGCGCGATCGCGATCTTCGCGTCGAAGAACGCCGGGTCGCTCGCGCGGTTCGCCTGCGCGGCCACCAGCGCACGCGCCATCTGCCATCCGCACAGCACCACGCCCGCCAGCTTCAGGTACGGCACGCTGCCCGCGAACACCGCGTTCGGGTCCTGCTTCGCGTTCGCCAGCACGTAATCCACCACCGACGACAGCGCCT
>NZ_QMFZ01000143.1:0-502 GCF_003294055.1 Burkholderia reimsis | reverse complement strand
GCAGACGACAGACCTGTCGAGGTCGACGTGGACAACGAAGAAATCGAGCTGTTGGCCGACGACAGACCGGTCGATGTCGAGGTCGACAGCGACGACACCGAGCTATCCGTCGAGCTCAGACCGGTCGACAGCGAGCTGATGCCCGTCGAGGTCGAGGTAGACAGCGAAGAAATCGAGCTGTTGGCCGACGACAGGCCGGTCGACGTCGAGGTCGACAGCGACGACACCGAGCTATCCGTCGAGCTCAGGCCGGTCGACAACGAGGTGATACCCGTCGAGGTCGAAGTGGACAGCGAAGAAATCGAGCTGTTGGCCGACGACAGACCGGTCGACGTCGAGGTCGACAGCGACGTAATCGAGCTGTTCGCGGACGACAGACCCGTCGAGGTCGAGGTCGACAACGAGGAGATTGAGCTATTCGCCGACGACAAGCCGGTCGACGTCGAAGTAGACAGCGACGACACCGAGCTATCCGTCGAGCTCAGACCGGTCGACAACGAGC
>NZ_QMFZ01000142.1:0-528 GCF_003294055.1 Burkholderia reimsis | reverse complement strand
AATTCGGCGCCTTCGGTCCGTGCCCAGTCGAACGCAATCAGGGTCTTGTTGCGCTGGTAGTAGACCTTGCGCGTCTTGCGGTTGAAGTAGAAATTGGAAAGCCGCTTGATGAAGAAGATGCGGTACCAAAGAAAAGGCGCAGCAAAAAAAGGGCCTACTACCACCATTACGCATAATAAGAGGTCAAGGAGGTCTGCCAGACGCCAAATGTTAGAGTCTCTCCATATTGTGATATCCAGCAGCAGGAGCATCAGCATTGACGAGGCGTACATTTTCCCCATGAATACCGAATCCGCCACCCATGGATTTCGCAAACACAACAGGTCCCGGCCAATGCTAACCAATTGATCGCGGATGGCCGGTGCCACACCAGTTCGCGTTTGTCGGGAAAATCGCCATGTCATCGCCATCGATTCAACGCTCCAAGGCTTCCGCCGGCGGCGGTGCGCTGCGCACGTTGAACACGCGGCACACCACATACCAGCACAAGGCGGAGAACAGGTTGTACGGGAACAGGATCAGCCACAT
>NZ_QMFZ01000141.1:0-532 GCF_003294055.1 Burkholderia reimsis | reverse complement strand
CGTGCACATGGACCCGTATCCGCTCGAATTCATGGTGCAGAGCTCGCTCGATCTCGAAACGAGCGAGATCCAGATCACCGGCGTGCGTAACAGCTGAACGCCGCACGGCACAACGACTACAACGAGACCGATCCGATGGACCCGCGACTGCTCGACTACTACAACCAGGAACTGCTCTACATGCGCGAGCTCGCTGCCGAGTTCGGCCAGGCGCACCCGAAGATCGCGCGGCGTCTGGGCATGCAGGCGGGCGAAGTGGCGGACCCTTACGTCGAGCGCCTGATCGAGTCGTTCTGCTTCATGGCCGCGCGCATGCAGATCAAGCTCGACGCCGAATTCCCGCGCTTCACGGGCCGGCTGCTGGAAGTGATCTACCCGAACTACGTGGCGCCCACGCCGTCGATTGCGGTCGCGCGCCTCTATCCGGGCCGGACCGAAGGCAATCTCGTCGAAGGCTATCGCGTCGCACGCGGCACGTCGTTCACCGCACGGGTGCCCGATGGGGAAAAAACCGCATGCCAGTTCACCAGCG
>NZ_QMFZ01000140.1:0-532 GCF_003294055.1 Burkholderia reimsis | reverse complement strand
CGTGCACATGGACCCGTATCCGCTCGAATTCATGGTGCAGAGCTCGCTCGATCTCGAAACGAGCGAGATCCAGATCACCGGCGTGCGTAACAGCTGAACGCCGCACGGCACAACGACTACAACGAGATCGATCCGATGGACCCGCGACTGCTCGACTACTACAACCAGGAACTGCTCTACATGCGCGAGCTCGCTGCCGAGTTCGGACAGGCGCACCCGAAGATCGCGCGGCGTCTGGGCATGCAGGCGGGCGAAGTGGCGGACCCTTACGTCGAGCGCCTGATCGAGTCGTTCTGCTTCATGGCCGCGCGCATGCAGATCAAGCTCGACGCGGAATTCCCGCGCTTCACGGGCCGGCTGCTGGAAGTGATCTACCCGAACTACGTGGCGCCCACGCCGTCGATCGCGGTCGCGCGCCTCTATCCGGGCCGGACCGAAGGCAATCTCGTCGAAGGCTATCGCGTCGCACGCGGCACGTCGTTCACCGCACGGGTGCCCGATGGGGAAAAAACCGCATGCCAGTTCACCAGCG
>NZ_QMFZ01000013.1:0-183073 GCF_003294055.1 Burkholderia reimsis | reverse complement strand
GCTGGGGTGCGGCCGCGATTCCGCGGATCAAGCAGGAAGTGCTCGTCGCGTTCAACCAGGGCGATCCGGACAACCCGGTGATCGTCGGCCGCGTGTTCAACGGCGAGCAAGGCAACCCGTATCACGGTGCGGCCGGCCAGACGATGGGGATCAAGAGCCAGACGCACAAGGGGCAGGGGTCGAATGAGTTGCTGATGAGCGACGTCAACGGTGCGCAGATGCTCTACATGCATGCGCAGAAGGATATGCATACCGTTGTCGAGGACGCGCAGTGGACTCAAGTTCTCAAAGGCGATCGGACCGTCGAGGTCGGGAAGGGCAACCATACGACGGCCATTGCGGTTGGCAACCTGTCAGACGTTGTCGTGCAGGGCAATACACTGCATCAGACTCCGCAGGGCGTGCATACGCTCGAAGCCAAAGAACTCTGGATCAAGATTGGCGGCGATGGAGGCACGCGAATCCACATGACAGCTGACTCGATCGACATCTACAAGGGCGATTCGGTGATTCACCTCGACGACAGCAACATCAATATCCAGGCATCCCGAACCGACATCAACCCGAAGAACGGCTAACACCCATCAGGAAAACAAAACATGTACCAGATGCATGAAGGCACGCTGGCGCTGCCGGCCGAGTGGCAGGACAAGACGATGAACGTGTTCGTGTCAGCCGCCAGCGGTACGGAAGGCGTCAGTTTCGTCATCACGCGCGAGCGGCTGCCGTGGGGCATGAAGTTCAATGAATATGTGGCGAGCGAGATTCGGAAGGTGGCAAAGCAGGTGCCGGACTATTCCGAGGTAGCAAACGAAGATGCCACGGTGTCTGGGCGCGCTGCGCACGTGCACGAGTTTACGTGGACGAACAATCAGGCAACGATTCATCAGCGGCTGACGATGGTGGAGTACGGACAGGTGGTGATGATGCTGACCTTCACAGCGCCCGGCACGCTGAGTGACACCCAGCGCAAGCAAATCGAGGCTGTCATTCAGAGCCTTCAGTTGCGCGACCCGATCTGAGGCCGCGATGTCGGACACGCCGAATTACAACGAGCCGAGCGGCAGCGCGCAGGAGCGTCTCGATCAGATCGCCAAGCTGGAGGATGGTGAAGCCGCGAAAGCGGCCGAGCAGCCGTTCTATGAGCACCTCAACTACGGGATGCTGGGCGCCGACGCGGGCCTGACCGCCGTTGAGGGGACCACCGCCGGATTGACCGCAGCGGGTACCGCGTTGGCGGGCGGCGCTACCGGTGGGGCGGCATTGGGCGCGGGTGCGATCGCAGCGGGAACGGTGATGCTGCCGTTAGCGATCGCAGTCGGTGGAGCGTGGGCGCTCGACAAAGTCGGTGTTACGGGCTGGCTCTCAAAGGAGTTCACGCAGGTCGGTGACGCGCTGGGCCTCACAATCGGTCGCGGTGATCCGCACCCCGCATGCGTTGGTGACCGGATCGCACACTCGTCGGGTTTCATGGGAATTCTCTCCGGCATTGCTGTCGGTGTGGCGATCGGCGTGGCGGTGGCGGCGACCGTGGCGACAGGTGGACTCGCCGGTGCGTTGATCGTCGGGGCGTGCATGGCCGGCGGCCTGACTCTCGGTGGCGCGCTTGCGTCGGCCAGCCAAAGTATGGGCAGCAACTGCGGCGAGATCGTCACCGGCTCGGGCAATGTGTATTTTGAAGGGAAAAAGGTCGCACGCGTCACGGACCTGGTGACTTGCGAACACCACTCCGGCGTGCCGCAGCCACTCGTCGACGGCAGCAAAACCGTATTCGTCAATGGCCTGCCGCTGGTGCGGATCGGCCACGAGACTCACTGTAGCGGCAAAGTCAATTCGGGGCGCAACAGCATCTGGATCGACAAGACGACGGGCCACTATGGCCCGAAGAATCCGGAGTTGTCCGCGACTCAGGAATTCCTGGCAGGTTTGCTCGGCGGGATCGTGGGCGGTGGAATCGGGAAATTTGCCGGCAAGGGCTTGCGTGGAAAATTCCGTCCCGAGCCCACCCGATCCGCTGAACAAAAAGGTGTCAAGGATGAGAACCGACCGGGGTGCAAGGATCCGGTCGATCCCGTATCTGGCGAGGTTCTGGAGGTCCGCACTGACATCGTGATCCCAGGCGTTCTGCCGCTGGAATTGAAGCGTCGCTATCGGGCTCAATCAGATGATCACGGGCTGCTCGGTCATCGCTGGTCGGATAGCTGGTCACAGCACCTGACGTTCGACGGTGGGCGCTTCGCGCGATTCCACGATGGCGCTGGCCTGGTGATCGGCTTTGACGCGCCAGACATGGCGCTCGACGGCATCAACTTGCGCGAGCCGCGCTACCGGCTGATCGGCAGCCGCCTTGAGCCGCGCATCCTTGATCGCGACACCCGGCAACTGCGGATTTTCTCGCCGCTTGTCGAAGGCCGTTCGTCTCGCCTCGAGCGGATCGAGGATCTCGACGGCAATGCGGTCGCATTCTCCTACGACTCCACGGGCCGCTTATGCAGCCTGACCCATAGCGATGGCTATCGGCTAGAGGTGGCCTATTATGGGCGCAACCGGCGGCCGGATCGGATCGTTCTTCACGATGCCGACGGTGGCGTTCGAACGCTCGTGGGTTACGACTACGAGAACGGCATGCTCACCCACGTGGCGAGCTTCCAGTTTGGCCAGTTCCATTACGCGTACGACGAACACGGCTGGATGACCCAATGGCGGGATACGGACCAGACCGACGTCCAATATCGGTACGACACCGCCGGGCGCGTCGTAGAAACCGGCACCAAGCAGGGCTATCACACGGGCCGGTTTGTCTACGAGGCTGGCCGCACGCGCGTGATCGATGTCGACGGCGAATGGGTCTACGACTACAACGACGAAGGTCTTGTCACGGCAGAAACCGATCCGCTCGGTCATTCCACTCACTCAGAATGGGAACTCGGCCGGTTGATGACACGGGTCGATCCGCTTGGCCGACGAACAGACTACCGCTATGACGATCGTGGCCAACTGATTTCGGTCACAGACAGTTCGGGACGCATGATCGGTTTCGAATACGACGACGCGCAACTGCTCACCGCGGCGAGTTTGCCCAACGGCGGCCGGATCAAGCTCGAATACGATCATCTGCGCCGGCTGATTGCGCGCACCGAGTCGGATGGCACCAAGACAGCCTACCGGTACGGCCAGAACGGTGAACTGCTGCGCATCGTCGCCGGAGATCGCGAAACCCGCCTCGACTACGACGACCGCTTGCGACTCACCGACATCGCATTGCCGACGGGTGCGCGCTTCCGGCGCAAGACCGACGTGCTGGGCCGGGTGCTGGAGGAAACCTCGCCCGATGGGCACATAACCCACTTTGACTATGCCGACGGCCCAGACAATCCGCGCGGCCTGCTGAGCACGGTCACGCGCCCCGACGGCTCGGTGTCGCGGGCGCGATACAACAGCGAAAGCCTACCTGTCGAGTGGACCGATCCACTCGGACGCACGATCCAACGAACCTACGGTCCGTTCGACCTGCTCACGGCGTCGATCGATGCGGCCGGTCACACGACGCGTTTCGAGTATGACCACACGACCCGGTTGACGAAGGTCGTTAACGCACTGGGCGAGGCCTACACCTACCGCTACGATGCGGCCGGGCGCCTCGCGGCCGAGATCGACTGGGGCGGCCGCGAGACGTGGTACGAGCGCGATGCGGCTGGTCGCCTGCTGGCGAAGACGCTGCCCGACGGCGGTCAGTGGCGCTATACGTACGATGCACAGGACCGGCTCGCCGGGGTCGACGCCGGTGACGTGCGGCTCGCCTATTGCTACGACGTCTTGGGCCGACTGGCATCAGCAGAAGTGCGTGGCGAGCAGTCCCACGTGACGCACTTCGCGTACGACAGAAACGGACGTCTGATCGGCGAGGATCAGCACGGCGAACTGCTGCGGCACGTCTACGACACTGGTGGCCAGCGCCGTTTTCGAATGACGCCGCGGCGCGAGACGACCTATGCGTATGACGGGTCGGGTGCGCTGATACAGGTCGGCGGGCTTGCGATCCAGCGCGATGGCTTGGGACGCGAGATCGGTCGGCAGGCGGGAGAGTTCGTTACGCAGCAGCAATACGACGCGCTTGGCCGCATCCGTCGGCAGATTGCGGGGTCGGCAGGCGCGTTCGAGGCCTTGCAGGCCGACCCCGCCCATGCGCTTGAACAATTGACGCGGCAGGTCTATCACTACGACGCGGCCGGACAACTGGAGCGAATCGACACCAACGTCGATACGCTTACGTACCGGCGCGACGTGCGCGGCCAGATCGTCTCGGCCGAAAGTCTGCTGCAGCCGGCCGAGCACTTCCGCTACGACGCGGCGATGAATATTGCCGCGCACGGGCGGCAGGCTCCCGTGGATGCTCATCATTACGGCCGAGGCGGCCTGCCGGAACGGATCGGCTATGCGCGCTATCGGTATGACGCACGTGGCCGCACGATCGAGAAGACGGTCGAACAGCCCGGATTCCGGCCCAAGACGTGGCAATACACATGGGATGGCCTCAACCGGCTCGTCAAGGTTGTGACGCCTGAACGCGGCGTCTGGCTGTATCGCTACGATGCGTTCAACCGCCGGGTCGAGAAGCGGCAGGTCGGTGGCCGCGAAACCGTGAGATTTCTGTGGGACGGTTCGACGCTGGCTGAGCGCTGGGTCGAGCAACGGGACGGCACGACCGGACAGGTAGTAACGTGGCATATCGAGCCGAGCAGTTTCGTGCCGCTCGCGCAGGAGACCGACGACGGACTCTTCCCCGTTCTGGCCGATCAAATCGGTCAACCGAAGGCAGTGTTCGACGAACAGGGGAAGCCAGTCTGGAAAGCCGCCTACTCCCTATGGGGGAAACTGCTCCCGGCTAAGCGAGCAGCCAATGACACATACGGCGGGTCAATTTCAATCGACACGACGCTGCGCTTCCCCGGCCAATGGGCCGACGACGAGACGGGGCTGAACTACAACCTGAATCGGTACTATGATCCGGATTCGGGACAATATCTCAGCCCTGATCCAATCGGACTCGAGGGCGGGCTGCGGACGCAAGGTTATGTCGCAGATCCTTTCGTCGAACTCGATCCTCTCGGCCTCGCTACCTGTAACGCTAACGACTCTCAAATAGATAAAGGGTTGAGCGACCGTGGCACTCGCCCGGGACCGGGCGAGCGTTCGCTGACGAAGGAACAATATCGCGAACTGATGCGCAATCGAAATCAGGGCGATGCATTACAGGCCGCATTGGATCAGAAGATTGGGTCTCAGGATTATGTCTATCGCGCAACGACGTGGCGCGCTGTTGAAAATTACCGCAAGCAAGGTAGCATCAGTGGCTATAAGGGTGCAGGGACTTACATGTCAACCGACTACGTTGGGACGAATCAAGGCGTGCTGATGGACCGCGGTCAAGTTTTCCAACATTGGGGCGCCCCCGACGTATTGTTGAAAATTCCGACATCGGAGCTATCTTCTGCAACCGTCCCAAGACCACTCGGAGGAAAGCTGCCAGTTGGATGGGAACCCGAAACATCGTTCTACCCAGCAGCTGGATCCGGTGGACAAAATCAGTTCATGGGGACAACAAAATCGTGGTCTGACGACTGGATTATTCCGGTGGAAAAATGAGTGTGAGCATCATGGATCAAGATATTCAGAATATGTTATGTCGCTACCGTGATCGAGATATCGGTTTGCAACAGCTTCGCGCGTGGTTGGACAGCCAAGGAGCGCGTGTCGAGGCCCAAATTTCACGAGGTCAGTTGCTCAAGCTTCGGCGGGGAAGCGAAGCCCAGAGCAATGGAGCAGTCGCTCAGTTGCTGCCGGCGTGCACGCATTGCCTGGGCATTGGTTTGCCCAAGCAGTTCGTGTCACGCACCGAATATCAGCAATACTCGCAGCGCCGTGACGCTGCCCTTGCCAGTGGAAGCCTAACGGAAATCGCCCCGCCGTCTTTTGATTCCGAAGGGGCTGGATCGGCTGGTTCTGTAATGTACTATCGCTGTACCCATTGCCATTCGATCTGGGCATTCGTGGAACCGGAGAAGGCGGAAAACGGCTCATGGAACAGAGTTATATAGATTTCTCGGGTGGGTAATGGGACTCGCAAACGATGGCTGGATCGATGCGATTGATTTCGCGGAGTAAGATCGTGCTTCGAGTAATCAGGTAGCCGTATCATGGGTAGACCTTTGAGTCCTGACACAGCGAAATCGGACGCAGACATCCGCATCCGGTTGGTTGAAGCGTTGAACAGAAGCGCGCTCGCTGACGATGCGCGCTACGAGCGTCTACCCGCTTTCGTCCGCTTTCGCGCGACGGGTGCTGCCAAAGCATGGGAGGCCTGGCGCCGAATCGTCGAAAAAGGTCCGAACAACGTTTCTGAGATGCTTCGGACGCGGTCTATCGTCGCGCTGGTCAATCAGTTTGACGAACTAGCAAGGCGATTGCTTCCATACGGTACCCCCGACATGATGCCGGACGAGGCGGGAACAGTCGCCGCTCACAGTGCGCTCTGGCAGGCGTTCGAACTGCGGAACGGGGTGATTTTCGAACCCACCCCGTCATTGCATCGACTGCTCGACGACGCGTACATCTCCGACGATGTGCCGATCGGCGCCGTCGAGTTTCCCGCCAACACGCTGTGCATCATTCCCGAGCCCTCCTCTTGGGGCAAAGGCGAACGAAGTGACGCAACGATCTTTTTCAGGAACGGACAGACGCTTGCCTGCGCCACCTGGGTCATGCGCCTTCACGAAGGGCAGCGAGACGCCACGGTTGACGTCATCGAACTGCCGTTGGATAAACCGGACCGGACTATCGGCGCGTTGCTTGACGATGTCTGCGGATCGTCGGAAACCTATCAAACGCTCCGTGCGTATCTGCGCGAATCAATCGATTACGCCGTCAAGATGCTCCTGTATCTCAACGCCCGCGATGCACATGTGGTTCGAGAGCGCGCCTACTCGGATGCTCCGCGATCGTTCAGTGGACTGGGCCAGCGCAAACGGGCCGAGCGAATGGTCGAAATCGACTTGCTCTACGATCGTCACCTTGTCGGACCGGCAATTCTCGATGCCGAATCTGCAAACATCGCCCCGTTGGATGGCTCGCACCACGAGGTTCGCGGTCATTGGCGTCGACCGCATTTCCGGATGCAACCGCACGGTCCGCAGGCATCTTTGCGCAAGCTGGTCTTTATTGGGCCCACCATTGTGCGAGCAGACCGCCTCGGTCTAGCATGACCGGGACGAGATTCAGTTACGAGTGAGCAAGATGGAAAGCAGGAAGCATTCATTGCGCCGAACCGGGCGATCGAGCTTGACGAGAGAAATGTTGTTGCCGCTGCCGACGGAAAAAAGTCCGCGCACTGTCGCTGGAGAACCATCTCGCGCTGGCCACCGTACGCGGCGGCCGCGGCGACTTCGATCAGGTCAGTTGCCTGGTGCGGGTTGTGTATTTGGCGTTCTATCTGCGGGACGCAACCTCGACCGGTGCGGACTTTGATTTGTACCGGCGCGCCGAAGCGGCGCTCAATGCGTGCGTCACGCGTGCGGATCAAGGCGAGCGTTGCCTGCTGCTCGATCACGAACTGGCGACCGTCGAGCGCATTCTCGTTATCCACGACGAGCAGCTTGCTGCGATCCCGTGGCATCGCTACCTAAAGGCTTGGGAGCAACTGCGCCACTACATCACAAACGGCAAGCGCTCGCCGATCGCGGCTGCTGTTGCCGTTCGCAGTTTCTGCTAACAGTGACCACAGATACTGCTAATGGGTAAGCTCGTGGTAGCGCCGTCAGCAAAGGCTGATAGCGATGTTCCTTTCGTGTCCGCACGCGTTGCTGGAATGCAACAAAGGGGGGATGTATGTGCGACGATTTTGCTAATGCACCTTCAAGAGCTTGCAATGTCGGATGTGGCTCACGAGCGGCGCAATGAGGAAAGTCGCTCGTGACAAGAGCATGGCGTGCACGTAACCGATGATCAACAACTTGGGTGTATGCGCAACAATACACCTCTCGTCAAAAGGACCGGGGTGCGATTTTAATGCCTGTTTTCCAGGGTGGGGGACGGCTGTCGACATTCGTAGAGCAAAGCAAAGATGTCAATTCGAGGTGCCCGTCGCACGTGGCTCTTGGCGCCCGAGTTGACGACATTATCGACAATCTCATCGAAATAATTTCGTCACTTCGTCTATGTCCGAAGCAAAGTCGTCAATTCGCGTCGTACACTCCCCTGCACGACAGTAGAGGCATGATTTATATACGATTCTCGGTATGCGAATCGTTCAGTCGCGACGCCCCGCCCCGGACACGCCCTTGACGACTGCATGGGCGGTGGCGGCTCGGCCGCTACTGACGGCTTCCGGCCAGTTTCAGTCATTCGACAGCATCGCAGAGATCGCTGACAATCTCTCGAATATTCAGGACTTGCCTTGGCCTGTACGACGAAACCCGGGAAGTAAATTTCTCTTTCCGCGAAGGATACAGACGTGATAAAAGCCATTTTTTTTGATTATGACGGGGTGCTGACGACGGATAAAACCGGTTCGCTCACTACGAACAGGTATCTGAGCACAGTAACCGGTGTCGAGTATGAGACCGTTCGTAAGGCATTCGCAAAATACAATCCAGACCTGCTGGTCGGAAAGGTGACGCATACCGATATCTGGGATGCAGCTTGCAAAGCGATGCGTTGCAAAGTCGATTTTTCATTGCTCGAAGAGGCATTTCAAAGCACACCCGCAAATGACGCAATGTTTGCTCTGGCACGCAGCCTGAAGCCAGCGTATTCCCTCGGCATCATCACCGACAACAAACGGGATCGGATCGATTCATTGAAGAAATCGCAAGGTCTCGATGCGCTGTTCAACCCGATCATCGTGTCAGCCGAGTTTGGCTCGGGAAAGGACAGTTCTGCGGTTTTTAAACATGCTTTACGATGTGTTGGAATAGGCCCCGAAGAGAGCATCTTCATCGATAACAATCGAGAAAATCTGATTGCACCCAGAGCACTCGGCATGGGCACGGTCTTCCACGATGACGAAAAAAACGATGTTGGGAAGCTGATCGAAACCCTCAGGAATGAGTTCCACATCCTGGAACTGCAGTAACGCGTTGAGCCATTTCGTGAGAGGCGAAGGAGCGTCCGAATGGCCGCTGTTGGGACAAATGACGGACCGGTGTGGGTCGAACTGCGCCGCTCCCGCGTTGTAGTGCGGCCGCCAGCCGCGTTCGGCCAGCCGGGATAAAACATCGGCAGGCCGCATCGATTGATCAAACGGCCTTTCATCGTCATCTCTTCAAATGGGCTGCGCCGTCGAGAATGCGTGTGCCGCAGCCATCGTATCCAGTGCTTCGCACAACAGCAGGATTTTTCCGTCGCGTGCCACCAGCCGCCCTGCGTACAACTGGCGATAGATTTTCCCCGTCGATGGAACGAGCGCTTCGACTTCATATTCGGCGAATACCTGCTCAGGCGTTTCGATCAGCAGCCGCACGTTTCGGAACGCAAAATCCGGCACTTTCGCGAGCAGCGAGGCGATGAAGCCTTCGATCGCTTTTGGCCCCTGTGCTCGCCCGTCAATGCCAAGCGACTTCAGATAAGGGAGTTCCAGCACACCGTCGTCGGCAAACAGTGCGCCGGCCGCGCGTGGGTCGCGAATCGATTCGAGGTAAGCGAAAAGCAGTTGTTTGGCGTTGTTCATGATCGGCTCGATAAAAGCGTGAAAGGATGCGATTCATTGCAGACGCGTCTTCAACGCAGTCGCCATCTGCTGCACGGCGGCGCGCGTCGGTGCGTCGGCAGCAAGCACGTTGAGCAGGCCGAAGTCGTGGATCGTGCCTTTGTACCGGGTCGTCGTCACGTCGTTGCCCGCCTGGTCGAGCCGATACCCAAATGCCTCGCCTTCGTCGCGCAGCACGTCGAACTGCGCCGTCTGGATGAGCGCGGGCGGCAAGCCCTTCAATTCGTCGAGCGAGGCGCGCAGCGGCGACGCATAGCGTTCGTTGCGCTCGGCTTCGTCGATCGTGTACGCATTCCAGAACCACTTCATCAAGTCGCGGCTCGGGAAGTAGCCATTGGCGAAGGCGTCGTACGAGGCATTGTCGAATGCGTGGTCGGCCACCGGCCACATGAGGCCCTGGAAGCGGATTGCCGGGCCGGTGGCGCTGTTCAGCGCGTCGAGGAAGGCAACCGTCGCGGTATCGGGCGTGTTCGGTGTGACTTGCGTGTTCATCGTGATTCTCCTTTGCCTGGTCGAGTGGCTTGCGACGTGATGTCGTGCAGCCGGTGGAAAGGAGAATACGGATCGGACGTTATTGTCGAAATAGAATCGTTTGAAATCCATCATTGCATGAGTGCAACGATGGACGCCGGCTGATCAACTGCGCCGATGGATCATTTCGGCCACCGCCATGTTGGCTCGGTAAGGTGCTCGGCAAAATAATCCGACAGCGCCGCGACTTTCGCGGGCCGCGCGCGCGCCGACGGCGTAACGAAGTAAAGACCACCCTTCGTCAGCGACCAGTCGGTCAGGATCGCCTCGAGGCGGCCATCGGCCAGGTATTCGCCCGCGATGAATTCAGGCAACTCGGCGATCGCGAGGCCATCGAGCAGCGTCGGCAGCAGCGCATCGGAATTGGTCACGCGCAGCGGGCCCGTCGGCATTACCGGTTCCTCCTCGCCTCGGTCGTTTGTGAAGCGCCATACAGCGCTACGCGCGCGGTACGCGTACGAGAGACAAGGACGATCCGCCAGTTCGCGCGGATGCGTGGGCCGTCCTTCACGCCTCAGATATTCGGGCGACGCCACCACGAATTGCGTCACTGCGCACAACCGCCGCGCGACCAGGGATGAATCCGGAAGCGCGGCGATACGCAGCGCGGCGTCGAACCCATCGGCGACCAGATCGACCGACGCATCCGACAGATGCAGGTCGATCGACACCTCTGGATAAGCGCGAAAGAAGCCCGGCAGCAGCGGCGCAACCCAGCGCAGCCCGTACGACATCGGCACGGCCAGACGCACTAGCCCGCGTGGCTGCACCGACATTTCGCGCGCCGAGCTTTCCGCTTCCTCGGCCTGTCGATAGATCTCGCCCGCTTTCTCGCTGATTGTCCGGCCGAACTCGGTGAGCGAGAGCTGGCGCGACGTGCGATTGAACAGTCGTGCGCCCAACCGCTCCTCCAGGCGGGCGACACCGCGCGAGACCGTGGCGACCGACACCCCCGTCGCACGCGCGGCGGCCGCAAACGACCCGTGCTCGGCCACCTTCGCGAACATCGCCAGCCCTTCGAAATCAGGTAGTTGAGCCATTTCCCCTCATCATTTCATTTATGCAACGTTTGATTGCGATTAATTCTATTTCGAAACGATCAGGCCGTCGATATTCTCCTCACATCGCAGCACGCAACACCGAACGCAGTGACCCACTTACCAACCGCAAGGAGAATCACCATGGCACGCAAACTCGACAACAAGATCGCACTCGTCACCGGCGCAACCAGCGGTATCGGTCTCGCCACCGCTCAACGCTTCGCGGCGGAAGGCGCTCACGTCTATCTCACGGGCCGCCGCCAGGCGGAACTCGATGCTGCCGTGCAGGGCATTCGCGAAGCCGGCGGCAAGGCGACCGGCGTACGTTCGGATTCCACCAGGCTGGATGAACTCGACGCGCTGTATGCGCAAATCAAGGAAGAACAGGGGCACCTCGACGTGCTGTTCGTGAACGCCGGCGGCGGCTCGATGTTGCCGCTCGGCAGCATCACCGAAGCACACTACGACGACACCTTCGACCGAAACGTGAAGGGCGTGCTGTTCACGGTGCAAAAGGCGCTGCCGCTGCTTGCCGAGGGCGCATCGGTGATTCTCACCGGCTCGACGGCGGGTAGCGCAGGCACCGCGGCGTTCAGTGTGTATTCGGCTTCGAAAGCGGCGGTGCGTGCCTTTGCACGCAGCTGGATTCTCGACCTCAAGGAGCGCCGCGTCCGTGTGAACACGATCAGCCCGGGCGCGACTCGCACGCCCGGCCTGCTCGACCTCGCCGGTGACGACTCCGCGCAACGGCAAGGGCTTGCCGATTACCTGGCTTCCCTGATTCCGATGGGGCGCCTCGGTGAACCGGAAGAGATCGCCGGCGCGGCGCTGTTCCTGGCCTCGGACGACGCGAGCTTCGTGAACGGTATCGAATTGTTCGTCGACGGCGGCCAGCAGCAGATCTGAGCCAGGCTGAGCGCGCGGGGTGTGGTAGACGCGGTCTTCGACGATCGCGATCCACGCCCGGCGCACTCGAATCGAGCATCGTCATGATTGAACATCGGCCTTTTCCTTCGCTTGACGCAATCCGGCGCGACGGCGTTGATGTCCGCCAACATTTCCACGCGGGCGACGTCGGGCACGCCGACCATGCGCCGCTCGGTCCGCTCCATATGTGGAACGACATCGAGTTCGCGCAGCACGCGGGCCTCGGGCTTCGTGCTCACCGCGACGTCGAGATCGTCACGTGGGTACGTTCGGGGGCCATCACCCACGAAGACGATGCGGGCAATCGCGCGCGCCTGGTTGCCAACTGCGTCCACGTGATGAGTGCCGGCACGGCAATCCATCACGCCGAACGCAACGAGGAAAACATACCCGCGCGGCAGTTCCAGATCTGGCTCCGTCCGCACACACCTGCCGGTACGCCGCGCTGCGCGACGCGCGTCTGTTCGCCCGGATGTCGCGAGGGCCGATTCGTTACGCTGGCGAGCGGCGATCCGGAGGATGTCCGCGCCGGCGCGTTGCCCATTCACGCCGACGCACGTTTGCGTATCGCGACGCTGCGCGAAGGCACGGCAATGCAGCACGTTTTGCCGATGCCCGGTTCGGCTTACCTGGTTGCGGATCATGGGCGACTGGACGTAGGGCCGATCAGGCTGGCGCAACGCGATGGCATTGCCGTTCGCAATGAAACGCGGCTCGTGTTGAGGGCGCGAGACGACACCGATGTCGTGGTTGTCGAGCTCTTACGCTAGGACAACGGCGCCATCAGGGTGTGCCGCAGCCCCATTCATTGCTGTTTCTGCGTTCGGGAAAACGCGCCTGTGGGCGTTGGGTGGCTGTTTTGGGGGGAACTGCAGACGTTGATACTGACGTTGCCTGTGGCGGAGATGGGCCGAACCGACTCAGCCGATCTGACGCCGTCTGCTCGGCCCATTCCAGCCTTATACAGCTGACGCAGCCCCATCGTTCACCCTTCGTGGCAGCGCCCACGTTGACCGGATTGCCGACGCTCGCTTGCATCGTGGCGTCATCGTTTAACAATACTGTCCGATAATGGCTCCCGGCCAGTGTGCCATGTTCATCCACGTCACAGGAGCATCGCGATGCCATACGTCACAACGAAGGATCACGTCGAGATTTTCTACAAGGACTGGGGCCCGAAGGACGCGCAGCCCATCATGTTCCACCATGGCTGGCCGCTGTCGAGCGACGACTGGGATGCGCAGATGCTCTTCTTCGTCCAGAAGGGCTATCGCGTGATCGCGCACGACCGGCGCGGCCACGGCCGGTCGGCGCAGGTGTCGGACGGCCACGACATGGATCACTATGCGGCCGACGCGTTCGCGGTCGCCGAAGCGCTCGACCTGCGCAATGCGGTGCATATCGGCCACTCGACCGGCGGCGGCGAAGTGGCGCGCTACGTCGCGAAGCACGGTGAGCCGGCCGGCCGCGTCGCGAAGGCGGTGCTGGTCAGCGCGGTGCCGCCGCTGATGCTGAAAACCGATTCGAACCCCGAAGGCTTGCCGCTCGAGGTGTTCGACGGTTTCCGGAAAGCGCTCGCCGACAATCGCGCGCAGTTCTTCCTCGATGTCCCGAGCGGCCCGTTCTACGGGTTCAACCGCGAAGGTGCAACCGTGCATCAGGGCGTCATCCGGAACTGGTGGCGGCAGGGGATGGAAGGCAGCGCCAAAGCGCATTACGAAGGCATCAAGGCGTTTTCGGAAACGGACCAGACCGAAGACCTGAAGTCGATCTCCGTCCCGACGCTCGTGCTGCATGGCGAGGACGACCAGATCGTGCCGATCGCGGATGCTGCGCTGAAGTCGATCAAGCTGCTGAAGAACGGCACGCTGAAAACCTATCCGGGCTATTCGCACGGGATGCTGACGGTCAACGCGGACGTCCTCAACGCCGACCTGCTGGCTTTCGTGCAGGCGTAACGGTGACGCTCGGCGCAGGCCCGCGTCGGCGGGCTGCGTCGTTTTTGGACGGCTGGCGGCACCGGGTAACCGTGGCCGGTAGCGCCCGTCAGCGCCTGTTGCCCCGTCGCCCAGGCGGCCGCAGGGTTCAGCCCGGCCCATTGAAGCGGATGCCCGGAAACGTCAGGCGCGGCATCCGGCCTTCCAGGAACGCGAGGAGTTCGCGCACCTGCGCGGCTTTGCCGGAGTCGTCCGGCCAGACGAGGTAGTACGCGTCGCCGGTATTGACGGCCGTCTTGAACGGCAGCACGAGTTGCTTTTCGTCGATTGCCGTCGCGCACAGCGCGAGATCGCCGATCGAGATGCCGTGGCCGGCGATGGCCGCCGCGATGCCTTGTTCGAGCATGTCGAACACCTGCCCGCGCGTGATGTCCACGTCCAGGTCGTGCCCGCTGCCCTTGAGCCAGCGGCGCCAGTCGCGCCGGTCGGGCGACGGGTGGATAAGCTCGCACGCCGCCGGATTCGTGCGTGCGACCGTCGCGGTTGCACGCGAGCACACCGGAATCAGCCATTCGTCGAACAGCTTCACGCACTGCGTGGCCTCGCCGAACTTGCCCGTGCCGAGCAGGATCGCGCAATCGTAGGATTCGCTGAAGAAATCGACGGTGTCGACATCCATCCACACGCTCGCGATCTGCACCTCGAATGCGGGCCGCGTGTCGCGAAAGGCGGCCAGCGCGTCGAGCAGCCAGCGCATCGTGAGCGTGGACGGCGCCTTGAGCCGCAGCACGTCGCGTTGCGACTGGAACAGCATGCAGGCTTCCTCGATCTGCCGGAAGCCGCGCCGCAGGCCCGACGCGAAAATCTGCGCTTCCGCCGTGACGGTCATCCTGGGCCCGCGCCGGACGAACAGTTTCCGGCCGAAGTAGGCCTCGAGCGTCCTGACGTGCTTGCTCACCGCGCTCTGCGTGAGGCTCAGTTCCTCGGCGGCAAGCGTAAACGAGCCGGTGCGCGCGGCGCTTTCGAATGCGCGCAACGCGTAGACAGGGGGGAGCGGTTTGGCCTTCACGGGGCTTGAATATGAATAAAACTCATGTCATTCGACAGGATTTTCCGTTTTTCAGCAGCGGGCCGGGCACGCGATACTGCAAAAAACCATGCAATCCGCCGCGCTGAATCCCGATGATGCCATCGTAGCGCGCACGCGCGTCGATCCATCCAACAACTTTTTGTCATGGCACTCCATTACCCGCTGCTGTTCGCCTATCTCGCCGCGATCGTGCTGCTCATCGCGACGCCCGGCCCCGTCGTCATGCTCGTGGTCGGCACCGTCGCGCGGCGCGGGTTCCGCCAGGGCATGCTGACCGCGGTGGGCGCGAATGCCGCGAGCCTCGTGATGATCGCGGGGGCGATGCTGATGGTGTTCGGCGTCGTGCTCGTCAGCGATCGCCTGCTCACGGGGTTGCACGTGGCGGGTTGCGTCTTCATCGCGGTGCTGGCCGTCCGGACGCTGCTCGGCGAATGGCGCGCCGGCCGTACGCGCGACGCCAACGGTGCCGCGCCAGGCGAACCGGCGTCGCAAGCGTGGCGCTTGCCGGGTGTGGTGCGTGGTTTTCTCGTCGGCATCGCGAACCCGAAGGACCTGCTGTTCTTCGTCGCGTTCTTTCCGCAGTTCGTCGGCATCACGCCGGATTCCCGCGTGAGCCTGGCCATCCTGGCCGTGCTATGGATCGCGGTCGATTTCACGATCATGGTCGGCTACATGGCCGCGATCAACCATCCGCTGATTCACCGCAAGCAACGATGGATCACGGCCTCGTCGGCGGGTGCGCTGCTCGTGATTGCGCTTGCCGGGCTCGGCGGCGCGATCGCGGGTGGTGCGTAAGCCAGCGGACGATCTGCGTGACGTTTCGTTTGTCCTGTTTTTTGTCGAGTTCAATCATGTCCAGCACTGCCCCGACTTTCTCCGAGCACCTCTTTTCCTATGGCACGCTGCAACTCGAACCGGTGCAGCTCGCCACCTTCGGCCGCAGGCTCGACGGTCGCGAGGATGCGATGCCCGGTTACGCGATGACGATGCTGAAGATCGACGATCCGGAGGTGGTCGCGACGAGCGGGAAGACGCATCATCCGGTGGTGGCTTATACCGGCCGACCGGGCGACCGCGTCACGGGCACCGTGTTCGCGATCACGCGCGAGGAACTGCAGCACGCGGACGACTACGAAGTCGACGCGTATCGCCGCGATCGCGTGGTGCTGGAATCGGGCGTCAGCGCGTGGGTGTACGTGGATGCGGGTTCGCCGCGCCCGGAATGAATCCGGGGCACGGGAACGATCGACGTCGTCGCGTGTTTCCCGCTACCCGTTGCGCAGGAACACGACATAACCGCGGAACCACGGGTTTGCCGCGAGGTAGGGCGGCGCGTCCCATTCGCCGCCCTGGATGATGCCGATGCGAAACGGCAATTGCAGCCGCGCGACGCGCGGCAGGTAGTCCGCATAGTCGGGAATCGTGCGGCGGCCCTGGTAGGTCTGCACGACGACTTCGTCGACGATCCCCCTGAGCTGGTTGACCTGGTCGGTATCGATGCGGCTGCTCCAGTCGAGCAGCCCCGTGATGCTCAGCCGGCAATCGGCGGGCAGCGTCTCGCGCAGCGTCCGCAGGAATTCGAGGTAGTCCTGCAGGTGGCGCGTGCGTGCATCGAAGTCGATCTGGATACCGGTGATCGTGCGACCCGACGCGCGCCAGCGTTCGAGTTGCGCGAGCATGATCTGCGTGACGCGCGGCGTCCAGCGCAGCGTATGCGCACGATAGACGAGCCACACGCGCGCATGCGGCGCGGGTGGCAGCGCGACGCCCTGCGCGATCACGCGTACTTGCGACTCGTCGCGCGGGGAGGCCTCGATCTGCCCTTGCAGCACGTAGACGGCGCGGGCGCCGCGCACGACCGCCTGCGGCTTCACGCCCGCCCACAGCCAGAACGTGTCGTACTGCGCGGCATCGACGGTGCCGGCCAGCGCGACGCGTCCGGCCAGCAGCAGCGCCATACACGTGATAAACGCGACATACGCGACATTCGCGACACGCTTCACGCGGCGCTTACCAGTAGTAGCGGAGTTTCTGCGCCCACAGGCTGCCCGCGTAGCTGGCCTTCAGCGTATCGAACCAGCGCTTGCGCACGTTCTTCGGCACGTCCTTGCCGCCGCATTCGTTGGAGCCTGCCGGCGCATAGCATCTGATCGCGCGGTAGTACGCATACGCGCGGTCGTTCGGGTTCGCCTGTGTATCGGCCATCACCGTCACGTAGCTCGACATCCGCTCGTACGGCTTGCCCGCGAACTGCGACGGCGCCGCGCCGAGCGTCGGCGGCACGCGCGCGGCGGTCGCCGACGACGCGTTGCGCATCCACGGAGGCACCGCATCGCCTTCGAGGTTGGCCGTGAGCGGGTTGACGCGCACGAAATCGGCGAGGCAGTTCAACCCTTTCGCGTCGGCCGGATTCTGCTGGAGCGTCGCCGCGATGTCGCGCGCGGACGGGCACGTGTAGCCGTCTTCGTTTTTCGCGCCGGGCGCGACGAACGGCTTCAACGGATCGGCAGGCGTGCCGGACACCAGCGCGGCGTCGGCGATGAACTCGGCGTAGTGCGAACGCGTGAGTTCCTTGTACAACAGCGTGTACAGCGCGGTGTCGCGCAGCGCGCCGCCGGCCGCGGGGTTTTGTGCCTGCGCGCGCAGCAGGTCCGCATTGGCGGCGCGTCGCAGCAGCACGGCGCGGATCGCGGCGTTCTGAACGGGCGAATCGTCGGCGAACGCATCGTTGACGAGCCCGGCCTGTTCCAGGTTGATCGCGAGCGCGAGTTCCAGCGCCTCGCGCTGGAAGCGGAATTTCGCGAGCGGGATCAGGTCGCGCCACAGCTGGCGCGCCTTGTCGGCCTGGCCGCTATCCTCCAGCGCGAACCCGCGCAGCGCCTGCTGGCTCAGGCCGAAGTAGTCGAGCGGCTCGGCGGGCGCCTGCGGCAGCAACGCGAGCGCGGCGTCCGGCTTGTGGCCGATCTGGACATACCAGGTCGCGAGCAGGTAGTCGTAGAGCGCGGGCGCGTTCGCGAAGCGCGGCTTCTGCGCCTGCAGTTCGTCCAGGGTCAGCGGCTTGCTGCGGCTCGAATCGCTGTTGTCCGACGTGCGCATGCGCAGCAGGTCGACGGTCGCGAGCACGGTCGGCGACTGGATCTGGCGCGCGTCGAATTCCGAGCCGAACAGCAGCTTGCTGTCGAGTTCGTTCGCCAGCTGGATCAGCGGTACGTTCGACGTCGCCGGCGACCAGCGCGCGAGCGCGTGGCCGTAGAGGTCGGCCTGCTGCGTGACGTTGCCGCCGAGCCACGCGACCCGCCGCAGCAGCCCGTTCGCGGAGGTCGCGTAGCGTCCCTGCGGATAGATCTTCAGGTAGGTGCGAAACACCGTATTCGCGGCGTCGAGCGACACCTTCGTCACGCGGCCGAGCGACGGCGTCGGGTTGTCGTTGTCGAACACGTTGGCCTGCGCGGCGTTCAGCTGCGCGCGCCCGGCCATGTAGAGCCCGGTTTCCTTCAGCCACGGGTTCGCGCTGTGCGACGCGTTCGCGAAGGCCCGGGTCGCGGTGAGGAAATCGGCGCGGTAGAACGCGTTCGTGCCGTCGAGGTACGCGGCGAACTGCTGGCCGAGCGGCGACTTGACCGGCGGTTTGGTCCACGCGGCGCTCGCGCCGCCGGCGTTGCAGGTCTTCTGCGCGATGTCGGCGCGGGCCGCGCGCAGGCGTGCGGCTTCGTCGGCGGGGAGGCCGCCGGCACCGCCCAGTGCGTCGTTGAACGCGTCGGCGCCCGAGTTCATGCTGCGGCAGATGCTGCCTTCGCCGTCGGCGTAGCGGTTCGACGACGCGTCGCTATCCGCCGTGTTGCCGGCCTTGGCGGTCGTGTCAGGCTCCTTCTGCCCGATGTAGATCCACCCGGAGAAGTCCATCGGAAACGGCACGATGATCTGGTTGATCCGGTCTTTCGCGGGGATCGTCTTCGGGTCCGGAAACGCCTGCGCGACCTTGGCGCTGTCGACCATCATCAGCATCGCGTTGATGCGCGTGTCGTTCGCGGGGCTCAGCATCGGCAGGTTGGCGCACGAGTAGGCGGTCTGCCGGAGCGTGGTGGGCGCGTAGCAGCCATCGTCGCCGCTGGCATGGGCAGCCGGAATCCAGAACAGGCCGGCCGCCAGCGCGGCGAACAGGTGTCGGTGCAGCAATGGGTTTCTGGGCATTTTTTTCTTGTGCCGGGTGTGGGGCCGCAGCGGCCGGGTCTCTCAGGTGAGGCGTTTCGCCCCGGCGCGTATCGTACCGCACCCGAGGCCCCGGCCGCGAGCGCGCGCAGGCGGGCCGGCGAAATGGAAGTCCACTCAGTGTGGACGCATCGCCACCTTGAATCCGGACCGCCTGAATTAAGATGCAGCCGGCAGCGACGGACCTTCGACGACAGACGTCGGTCGGCGTCCTCGTTGCCCGACGGGGGTGGTCTGCCGAAGGCGGTGTTCGCATCGATCCGCACGACGGAGCCGATCATGACGGGGGGCGAACGGACGGCGGTTTTCGTGCCTGTTCAATAGCATTGCTTATCAATATGCCGATCGGTGCGGTACAGCGTATCGGCGAACGGCAGACGAGAGTACGCCGGAAAGAGAAAAAGAGGATTCCGATGAAACCCATTGCATGGATGGTCATGGCAGCCGCGCTCGCGCTGTCCGCATGCGGCGGTGACGACGTTGCCACGAACGGCGGCGCATCGTTGTCGTCGCCGAACAATTCCGGTTCACCTTCCGGTTCGACCTCGCCCGGCGGTGGCTCGAACGGCGGCTCGAACGGCGGGCCGACGGGCGGCGGGACCACGCAGCCGCAGGCCGGCTGGTCGAAGGCCGCCGCGGTGGACGGCAAGGGGCCGGAAGGCGAGCCGAGCGTGACCATCGACGCGAGCGGCAACGCGCTCGCCACCTGGATGACCAACGGCACGGCCGGCACGACCGGGAACGAGATGTGGGGCGCACGCTATGTGCCGGGCTCGGGTTGGGGAAGCGCGACGCGGCTCGACACGAGCGACGGTTCGCATGCGATGAATTCGCTGACCGGGGTGCAGCCGCAACTGGTCGGCAACGCGAGTGGGCAGGCGGTCGCATTCTGGACCGAGTGGACGCCGGGCCCCAACACGTATGCCCTGTGGGCACGCCCGTACACCCCGAATGGCGGTTGGGGCACCCCGGTCGCACTGGTGCCGGACATGGCCGGTTCGTCCTATTCGGCCGGCATGGACAGCCAGGGCAACGCGCTCGTCACATGGACACAGTCGATCAGCCTGCTCGACACGCGCATCGCGTGGACGCGCTATACGCAGGCCGGACAGTGGTCGCCGACGGCGCTGGTCCAGATGCCGGTGCAGACCGGGCCGGGTGCGGTGACCGGCGATACGGACAACGTGAGGCCGATGCTGTCGGTCCTGTCGTCCGGCCGCGCGGTGCTCGCGTGGCGGCAGACCAACCATACGAAGTCGGCGTTGTGGACGGCCACCTACGACGCGACCAACGGCTGGACCAACGTCAACCAGGCCGTATCGAATACGAGCCTGTTCACGACGATCATCTCGCCGGTCGCCGGCATGGACGCGAAGGGCAACATCACGCTGCTCTGGGGGCAACTCGACGTGACGGGCGGGAAGATCTACACCGCCACGATGTCGCAGCGCTACGTCGCCGGAACCGGATGGCAGCCCTCGCAGCCGGTGGCGCCGGCGATCGCGGAGCCGACGGGTTTCATCGCGACGCCGATGCTGGCCGTCAACGAAAACGGCGTGGCCGCGGCGATGTGGGCGGAAGGGGGCGCGGTCCTGCAGGCTAGCGTGTCCGATGCCGGCGGAAACTGGGGGGCGCTGCAGCGGTTGACGGAACACCTGAACGGGGCGGCGCTCCAGTACCCGCCGCTGGTGATCGACGCGGCCGGTAACGTGACCGTCGCCTGGCAGGACACGGGCACACCGAACGCGTCGCTCCTCCTCGTGGCCGGCTATCGGAACGGGACGTGGAGCACGTCGACGCTGGATCCGCAGGACGGGTCGTGGCCGGCGCTGGCCGTCAATGCCGCGGGGGCGATGGCGCTCGTCTGGCAATCGTTCGTCGCGAACGTCGGCAGCCAGATCCAGTCCAGCTTTTTTACGCCGGGCTCGTAATCGTGCCCCACCGGGAATTCGAAGGAGAAACCATGAAGCAGATCCTGCAATGCGCCGTCACCTTGCGGACGGCGCTGGGCGCGGCGGCCGCCGGCCTCGTGTTGTCCGCGTGCGGTTCGACGCAGATGAACATGGTCGACGTGCAGACGTCGACCGCGAAGACGCTCGGGCTCGCGTCGTCGGACGAGATCACGATCGCCAACGTGCAGTACGGGAAGAAGGACGGGCTCGGTGGCCAGAAGGTGAGTTACGACGCGACGACCGGCAAGGGGCGGCGTTTCGGCTGTACGGTGTTCATGATTCCGGGGCTCACGCCGATCGATCGGCCGACGTACAACAACTGGGAATGCCATCCGCAACGCTGATGGCCGCGGCAACGACGGCGCCCGTCGCGGGGCGCCCGTCGACCGCCTGGGTGGACGATGTGCCGCGCCGGCCTTGCGCCGGCGCAGTTTGGTCCGATAATCTGCGAACCGATCTATCCTCTCGTGTCGGCTCGATAAAAACACTGTCATGGATCAAACGGCATTCGTCCCCGTTTTCAAGTTTCGCACCATCGACTACCCCGAGCGGGACAGGTTCCATGTCTGGGTCAAGGACATGCTGTGCGACTGCCGCCTGGAAGACGACGGCGGCCACGGCGCGTTCGACGCGGAAGCGAGCGGCGCGGCACTCGGCCCGCTGATCCTGTCGGGCCGCCACTGGCGATCGCGCGCGCCGGCCTACCGGGTGCATCGGACCACGCGGCGGATCCGCCTCGACGGACAGGATTCGATCCGCTTCACGCTGCTGCTCGGTGGCCGGATGGCCAGCCACACCGGCGGGCCCGAACTGGTCAAAGGCGCCGGCGACGTGTTCGTGTACGACGTCGCGCAGATCAACGACTGCAAGGTCGAGGCCGGCGACGTGATCAGCCTGGTCGTGCCCAGGTACCTGCTGCCGAGCCATGCGGCGCAGGCGCACGGGCAGACGCTGACGAGCGGCGTCGGGCGGCTGCTCGGCGACCACATGCTGTCGCTGTTCCGCAATCTGCCGAATCTGCGCACGCACGAGATCCCGAGCATCGTCCAGTCGATGCTGGTGCTGCTCGCCGCGGCCGTCGCTCCGACCGCGCAGGCGCTGCACGACGCACGCGGCCCGATCGACGGGGCGCTGGCCGAGCGGGTCCGCCGCTACATCGACGTGCATCTGCTGGAGCCCGACCTCGATCCCGACCGGATCTGCCGCGACATCGGCGTGTCGAGAGCGCGGCTCTACCAGCTGTTCAAGGAAGACGGCGGCGTGATGCGGCAGATCACGCGGCGGCGGCTGCGTCACGCGTACCACGTGCTCGGCGACCCGCAGCGCCGGCATCAGCGCATCGCGGAGATCGCGTGGGCGCACGGTTTTCCCGACGAGAAGTATTTCCACCGGCTGTTCAAGGCGGAGTTCGGCCATACGCCGAAGGAAACGCTCGAATGCGCGGCCGCGCCGATTCTGCTGCCGTGCGATGCGGCCGGCGATCGATGGGCGGATGGCGGCCGGCTGGCGGGATGGACGCTGCCGTTCGGCGTGCTCACCAACTGAGCGGGCCGCGTGTTCCGGCCGCCGCGCGGCGGCTCGTTTCGTGCGTCACGCGTACGCGCTGCTGGCCGCGCCGCCTTCATCGACCTCGTCGATCGCGGCCCGCAAGTCGTCGATCGCCACCATCAGCTCGCGCACCTGCCGCAACGACGGGTACTGGTGCAACACCGCATGCCATTGCGGCATCGTCAGCAGCGCGTGCCAGACGACGCCGAGGCCGTCAGGGGTGGTATGCGGCTGTTGCGCGAGCGCGCTCGCGTACTCGAGGCTGGCTTGCGCCGACAGCAACTGCATCCGGCTCGCGGCGCCCAGCAGGCGCGGCGTCGCGTCCGCGGACGCATCGCAGCAATAGAGCACTTCCCGTTGCAGTGCGGCGTCGTCGGTCGTGAGCGCCCGCAGCGACGCGCCGTGCACGCGCACCGTGCCCTGGTGCGTCTCGAACGAATAGATCGTGTCCGGGTCGGCCTGCGCGAGCAGGGTCAGGCCGCGCAGCAGCCGCGGCAGATCGGTCGTCGCGGCATCCGCTGACGCTTTCGCTTCGACGAGGAAGCGCACGTTCCACGCGGGCGCCGGGTCATCGCCGCGAGGGCGTTCGAGCAGGATCGCGTCCCATTCGGTTTTCGCGCGATCGTGCCGGCCCGGTATCGACGACGGCACGCGCATCGACGTCACCACCCGGTACGTGCGGCGTGCGTCGACGGCGTCGAGCCTGCGGGCCAGCGCGTCGAGCGCCTGTGCGGCCAGCGCTTCGACGGCTGCGCCGCGCTGCTGCGATGCGACGCCCTGTGCAACGGCGACCGAGCTGCCTTCGAGCGGGCCCTGGCGGACCCACAGCGCACGGTAGCGGCGCACGTGCTCGTCCGATGCCAGGGCGTCGACACGCAGCAGGCGTTCGAGCGCGGGGCTGTCTTTCAGCTTGACGATGTCCTGTTCGAAGGCCGGGTCGGTCTTCATGTCGGGCAGTGCGAGCAGGTGCCGCAGCGTGTCGTGCAGATCGGCCCACGACGCGCCGGTGGCGGCCGCATGCAGCCGCGCGAGCCCGTCGCGTTGCCACGGCCGGGCGCTGCGCTCGAGCTTGGCGGGGTGCGCGACCGCGTTGACGGCGGAGTGCAGCGCGCGACGGTCCTGCTCCGCGTGTGCCGACAACGACGCGTATTCGCGCACGCTCGGCGCATCGTGCCGCAGCACCGCGGCCTGAAACGCGGGATCGCCGGAATGCGTATCCATCGCATCGCGGATCATCCGCGCGAGGGCGTCGATGAAGCGCTGCCGCAGCGCTGCGTCGGATGTGTGCCCGTCGCTTCGCATCCTGCGCGCTTCCTCGATCACGATCGCGAGCGTGGCGGCCGGGTTCGCGGCGTCGGCCGGCGACGACGCGCTGTCGAGCGGCGGCAGCCGGTAGCGGCGCACGACGGTGCGCAGGGTTTCGTCGAGCAGGGCGGGAAGCGGTGTCAGCGACATGTTCGATATCGGCGTGAAAGCGGTGCGCATGCCAAGAGGTGGGGCGCGGTGTGCGCGGGGATGTGCAACGTTATCACGGTGTGGCCGAAAGAGCGGATGGCAGGGCAGTCGCGCCGGCGCAGAACGCGAGTGCTCGCGGAGTCAGTTCCGCGCGATGTCTTTCGTCAGCGTCTCGATGGTCAGGGTGTGGTCGCGCGGTGTGCCCACACCCGCGTCGAACGGGCCCGTCGTTTCACCCATCGGAGTCACTCTGTGTGAGTTGCTGCGGTTTGTCATGGACGTCACGTCGTCCAGGGAAGGTTTCCAGGGATGGTTGAACGGCCGGACGGCGGTGATTGGCGACCGGGGCCGGCCCGGTCAGCCGGGCCCGCGCGCCGCGTGCATCAGGCCGTCAACGTCACCGACAAACTGCCGAGTTCGCCGAAGCGAACCGTCAGCGCATCGCCGAGCGGCACGTCGATCGCGCCCGCGTACGATCCGGTCGTCACGATCTGCCCGGCGCGCACCGGGTCGCCGCGCGATGCGAGGAAGTTGACGAGCCACACCAGCGGCTTCAGCGGATCGCCGTCCGGATGGCGGCCGTCGATCGTGCGGTTCAGCGCGCCTTCGAACGACAGCGCCAGCGTCTCGAGCGGCACGTTCAGCCCGTCGGGCACGACCGGGCCGACGCACAGCCCCTGGTTGAATTGCCCGTCGGCCAGCAGCTCGAACTTCGACGCGCGCGCGGGCTCCGCATAGCGGCAGCCGAGCACCTCGAGCACGATGCGCACCTCGCGGATCGCGTCGCGCACGTCCTGTTCGTCGTACGGCTGTTCGCGCGCGGGCAGGTCGCGATCGAGCACAAACGCGATTTCCGGTTCGATCCGCACGATCGGGCCGCCGACGACGCGGTACGGCGCATCGGCCTCGCGGATCGTCGACGCGAAGATCGGTGCGAGGATCACGCGGTCGGGCGGCGGCAGCGCGCATTTCCATCCGCCGACGGATTCGCCGAGCAGGTCGGCCACGCGCTGCTGGATCGCGAGCGCGGTGTCGCTGTCGTCGGGGCGCAGTGCATCGGGCAGTAGCGGGCCGGGCGAGCCGGCATGGCGGGCGGCGACGAGATGCTGGGCGGCGCCGTCCACGCGTTCGGTAGTCGTTGTCATGTCGGTTGAGCGAGTTGAAAGTGGGCCGGGAAATAAGGGCCGGACGAAAGTCGCACATCCGATGATAGCGCCTTCGGCATGGTGACCGCTCGATTCCGGTGCGCACGGGCGGCGCGCGGCCGCCGCGGGCCCCGCGGGCCCGGCGGATTCCGTCGCGCGCCGGCGGGTTCGACAAGCACGCGTATCGCGCGCCGCATACGCGAAGACGCACAAGGGTGCGGGCTCCGGCGCGTGTGCCGCGCCCTGCGTCGGCCGGTCGCAGCCGGCATGGGCGCTCGCTTGATCGCCGTCAACATTCGAACCTGCCGTCCGCCGATGATGGTGACAGGCCGCGCGCACCCAGCCGCGCGGCAATTCACCCCAGCGAGGTTTGCATGTACAAGAAGATCATGGTGGCCGTCGACGGCAGCGCTTCGTCGAAACTGGCGCTTGCCGAGGCCGTAAAGGTCGCGCTGGCAGGCGACGCGCAAGTCAGTGCCGTGTATGTGGTCGACAAGTCGGTGCTGTTCACTTACGCGGGCCGTTTCGATCCACACGCGCTCGTCGAGGAAATGCGCGACGACGGGCGCAAGGTGCTGCGCGAAGCCGAACAGGTCATCGCGCTCGCCGGTGCGAAAGGCGAAGCCGAACTCGTTGAGACGGAGAGCATCGGCGAGGACATCTCGGAACGCCTGCAGCGCTATGTGAAGGAAGGCGGGATCGATCTCGCGGTGGTCGGCACGCACGGGCGGCGCGGCATCCGGCGCGTGCTGCTCGGCAGTGTCGCCGAGCGCTTCGTGCGCGGCTCGAAGTGCCCGGTGCTGCTGATTCGCGGCGACGATGCCGACGTAGCGGCTGCGGCCGCGTAACACGGAGGGGCGCGATGATACGCCGCCAATCCAGAATCGTCGTCGCGGCGATCGCCGTGTTCGTCTCGCTCGCGGGGATGATGGCCGTCGTGACGGGGCTATTGTTCGACAACGCGATGGCGCTGCGCGGCGGCGCGGTCGCGCTGGTCGTCGGCGTGGCCGGCTTCGTCGTGATGCTCAATCCGGGCGCGAAAGGCGAGGAGTGACGACGCGTTACGCGGCGTCGCTCCCTGAAATCACGGCGCGCGGCGCGTGCGGTTACGTACCGCTCGTACCGCTCGTACCGGGCGACGCCGCGCCGTCCGGGCTCGCCCCCACGTTCAGCCGCTTCAGTGTTTCTTCCAGGTCCGCGTTGTCCGGCTGAATCTTCCGCGCCTGCGCGAACGCATCGCGCGCGTCATCCGCGCGGCCCAGCTTCCACAGTGCTTCGCCCTTGTGCGTCAGCCCGGTCGCATGGGCTTCGCGCACGTCCTTGTCCGCGTCGCCTTCCTTCGCGAGGATCGCGATCGACCGGTCGAACCACGTCAGCGCTTCGTCGTCGCGACCGAGGCGATGGAGCGCCCAGCCCTTGCTGTCGAGCGCATACGGGTCGTCGGGTGACTGCGCGAGGCGCGCATCGATCATCGCCATCGCACGATCGATCTTCAGGCCGGCGTTGACGAGGTCGTAGCCGATGCCGTTCAACAGGTCGCCCGAGAAATTGCCTGCGTCGAGCGCGGTGTCGATGCGGCCTTCGTCCCGCTCGGCAATCGCCAGCGCGATCATCTTGGCCGCGATCTGTTCCCGGAGTGCCCGGCCGAGGTGCCGGCCGTCGGCGACCAGGCTGCCGAGATACTGCGTGTAGAGATCGGGCGTGCCCGGATCGCCGGCATGATTGGCGATGTCCGTGCCGGGCCCCGCACACCAGTCGGTGTCCGCCGGCGCGCGCAATACCGTGCGACGCAACCTGAGCTTGCGGTCCACGTTCGACTGCACGAAGACGGTGTAGCCGTTGGCATCGATGCGCCCGCAGACGAGGTATTCCCCCGTCACGTCGAGTACGTACGGGTAATGGCCGTAGGGCCGCCCCGTATCTTCGTCGATCACCTGAAACGTCCCGCCGCTGTCGCCTTCGCCCACGACAGGCTGAAGCGCCCATTGGCTCTCGGGGTACCGCGCGGGCAGGCGGATCCGCACGGTGCGTCCGGCGGCATCGGTCGTGCCGAACACGACGCTGTCGCCGCCTGCCTGATGGGGCGGCAGCCCCGCGATCGCGTGTCCGGGCAGCAGCAACCGGTATCGCGCATTCGGCAGCGGCCGGTGCGTGACGGGGTCGCGCAGCACGAACCGATGCACATAAGGCCCGTTGCCGAACGACGCTGTCGGCGGGACATAGGTGCGCGCGTGGGCAGCGGGCAGCACGGCGCAGCTCAAGGCCGCGGCAGCGAGCGCGGCGAGAAGTCGGAATGTCATGGAATTGGCGTGCTTGTCGGTATGGATCTTGTTGTTCGACGGCCGGAAATCGACATGCGTTGACGCTGTTGCGAAACCGTCGTCGGCCTGCGGCGGATCGTATGGGCGCTCGGCGCAATTCAGTGCGGAACCCGCGCGCCGCAGCGTCATGCAAGGAAGCGGCGGACGAATGGCGTGCGAATGCAGTCGCAGCATAGCAGGCGTGTACCAAGCGCTCGTTTCCCGTTTGGTTTCGGTGCTGCACGTGGATCGACGATGTCGCGACTCGTGTCGGGTCGTGACATGTCGACCCGCACGACAATCGATTCCACAGCGATGAAACGGGTGAAACGACCTCAATTCGATCGATCCTCGCATCCTTTCGCGCTACGCGTCACCGCTGCGAACTTTCCGGCGCCCGGCGCCTGCCGTCCCCGGAACGCCGTGCGCGACGTATCCGGCCACGCGCGCTTCTGTCAAACTGGCGCCCATGAAACCGCGCCTCGCCTCACCGCCTTCCTCCGATTCCGCGCCTGCGCCCGCAGGTTATCCCGACGCCGACGAACTGGCCGCGCTGCGCGCATGGTACGCGGGCATGACCGTGCGCCAGGCCGTCGAGCGTTACCTGCCCGATCGTCTCGGCGAAGGGCGCTCGGCGCGCGGCGTGATCGGCGGGATTCGCCGCCGCCTCGTGCGCGTCGCGCGACAGGCCGGCCGGCCCGATCTCGCTGAGCGTCTCGGTCATCCCGACGGTGAGCGTATTCGGGAGGCGAAGGCGGTCGCCGAAGCGATCGGCCTGCTGCGTCATGCGCGCGCGCCGGTCCCGCAGATCAGCGACGACGTCGGCCTGTGGCTGCCCGCGCGTGCGGTCACCGCGCTGCGGGCGCACGGGATCGCGACGCTCGCCGATCTCACGGTGCGGATTCCGCGCCGGCGCCAGTGGTGGCGTGCGATCGCGGGCCTCGGCGTGGCCGGTGCGCGGCACATCGAGGCGTTTTTCGCCGCGCATCCGGACCTGACCGAACGGGCGCGCGCGCTGATCGCGGCGACGCCGCGCGGCAGCATCGTGCCGTGGGAGCAGTTGAAGCTGCCGCACGAGGTCGACGGCTCGGCCGGCACGTTCCGCGCGCCGCGCGCGACCAGCACGCTCGATGCGGACAACGATTACGCGGCCGTGCACGCGTGGCTGTCGCTGCACGAATCGGCCGCGACGCGGCGTGCGTACCGGAAGGAGGCCGAGCGGTTGATCCTGTGGGCGATCGTCGAGCGCGGCCGCGCGCTGTCGTCGCTGACGACCGAGGACGCGGTCGCGTATCGCGCATTCGTGCGGCGCCCGAGCCCGCACGAACGCTGGGTCGGGCCCGTGCGGCCGCGCGGCGCGCCCGACTGGCGGCCGTTCTCGGGCGCGCTGTCCGCGCGTTCGGCGGCGTACACGCTGTCGGTGCTCGGCGCGTTGTTCCGCTGGCTGATCGAACAGCGCTACCTGCTGGCGAATCCGTTCGCGGGCGTCAAGGTGCGCGACACGCGCGGCGCGAACGCACTCGACACGTCGCACGCGTTCACCGAAGGCGAATGGCTGCTCGTGCGCACGATCGCCGACGGGCTCGAGTTCCGCACCGGCACGGCGGCCGGTGCGCCGCAGTCGGGCTGGACGCCGGCCGCCGCGCAACGGCTGCGCTTCATCCTCGATTTCGGTTATGCGACCGGGCTGCGCGCGAGCGAGCTGGTCGGCGCGACGCTCGGCGGCATCGAGACGGATGCGCACGGCGACGCGTGGCTGAAGGTGGTCGGCAAGGGCGGCAAGGCCGCGCGCGTCGCGCTGCCGCCGCTCGCGCGCACGGCGCTCGACCGTTACCTGGTCGCACGCCGGCTGCCGGTCACGCCGGTGCGCTGGCGGCCCGATACGCCGCTGATCGCGAGCCTCGCGGAAGACGGCGCGGCCGCGATCACGAGCGTGCGGCTGTGGAAGGTGATGCAGCGTTTCTTCACGCAGACGGCCGATCAGGTCGAGGCCGACAACCCCGCGCTCGCGCAGAAGCTGCGACAGGCGAGCCCGCACTGGATGCGCCACACGCATGCGACGCATGCGTTGGCGCGCGGCGCGGAGCTGACGACCGTGCGCGACAACCTGCGGCATGCGTCGATCTCGACGACGTCGATCTACCTGCACGGCGACGACGTGAAGCGGGCGCGGCAGATGTCGAGCGCGTTTGCGGCAGACAAGTAACGACGTCGCGACGATCCGGCAGGGCCCGCGTGCGCGTCATGCCGGTTGTCGGTTCGCGTCGGGTTGCGCGAGGCGCTGCGCCGCACGCGCCACGACCGCATGACGATCGGGCCGCACGCGCTCGAACAGCGCGGACACCGATGCGAGAATGTCCGGCGCGGCCTGCTCGGGACGTCCGCAGTCGAACGGCGGCTCGGGCGCATATTCGATGCCGAGCTGCACCGCTTGCGCGTAGGCCGGGCCGGCCAGGTCGGCCATCACCGAGAGCGCCATGTCGATGCCGGCGGTGACGCCGCCCCCCGTGACGACCGGGCCGTCGCGCACCACGCGGCCTTCGTCGACAATTGCACCGAACGGCGGCAGCAGGTCGCGCCACGCCCAGTGGCAGGCGGCCCGCCGGCCTTGCAGCAACCCGGCCGCGCCGAGCACCAGCGACCCGCTGCACACGGAGGTAACATAGCGGGCGCCGAGCGCGAGCCGGCGCACCTCGCGGACGAATGCAGCGTCGGCGATCGCATCGATCACGCCGAGCCCGCCCGGCACGCAGACGAGATCGGCGTGCGCGATGTCGGCGAGCCGCTCGACCTCGGCAACGGTCAGGCCGCTGTCCGCGCGAATCGATCCGCCGCGCACCGAGGCCCGCCGGATCCGCGCGCCCGGCAGACGCCAGAACACTTCGTCCGGCCCGGTGAAATCGAGCTGCGTGACATGATCGAACAATGCGAAAACGACGACGAACGGCGTGGTGGCCATCACGATCTCCCAAGGTATGAGCGGCGTGTAGCATCGCGCCGCGCGCTGTCCGTCGCAATGTCATTTCTCCCGCACTTTCTGCCATGACCCATCGCGTCGCCATGCTCGTGTATCCCGGTTTCCAGGTGCTGGATGCCGCCGGGCCCGTTTCCGCGTTCGAGATGGCCGACTACGCGCGCACGCCGTATTACGCGGTTCGCATCGTCGCGGCGCAGCCGGGGTTGGTGCGCAGTTCGTCGGGCGTGAGCTGGCACGCCGAACCGTTGCCGGATGCGGAGGATCTCGATACGTTGCTGGTCGCGGGCGGCGACGGCGTCGATGCCGCGATGGCCGACGCGGCGACGTGCGCGTTCGTCCGGCGCTGCGCGGCGCGCGGCATCCGCGTGGCGAGTGTCTGTTCGGGCAGCCTGCTGCTGGCCGCCGCCGGTGTGCTGGACGGCCGGCTGGCGACCACGCACTGGGGCTGCGGCGAGCGGTTTGCGCGGGCGTTTCCGCAGGTGCGGCTTGCGCTCGATCGCATCTACGTGAACGACGGGCCGTTCTGGACGAGTGCCGGCATCACGGCCGGCATCGACCTGACGCTCGCGTTGATCGGCGAGGATCGCGGCGAGCGGCTGGCGCGTGCCGTCGCGAAACGTCTGGTCGTGTACTACCGGCGCCCCGGCGGACAGTCGCAGTTCTCGGCGCTGATCGAACTCGACAGCGCGCAAGGGCGCTTCAAGCCGTTGCTCGACCACATTCGCCGCAATCTCGGCGCACGCTTGCGCGTGAGCGACCTGGCCGAGCAGGCGTGCATGAGCCCGCGTCAATTCGCGCGGGCGTTCCAGACGGAAACCGGCCTCACACCGGCCAAGGCCGTCGAGAAACTGCGCGTGGAAGCCGCTCGCGCGGCGCTCGAAAGCGGGGCGTCGTCGCTGCAGCGCGTGGCGAACGAGTGCGGTTTCGGCGATACCGAAAACATGCGGCGCAGCTTTCATCGCTGGCTGGGCGTCGCGCCGTCGGCACTGCGTTCGTAGGCGGGCGTTGCCGCTTTGTTACGTCGTCGATCGCGATCGTCTCGCTCGGCCGCGCGCCGTCATGTGACTGTCGCGACACGGAACGACACGACACGGCACGCAGCGTGTTGCGGGCCGCGAATGCCTGCACGTGCCTGAATGCACCCGAATGCGCGTTCCGCCGACGAACGGATGACGCACCGCAGCGCATCCGCCGATCAGGCGGAACGGTCGGGCACACGCTGCGGTCATACACCTTTTGCAAGGAGCAGGGATGGCATCGAGCCAGGGCACAGTCGATTTCATCGTCGAGCAGATGGCGGCGGCCGGCACGGTATCGGCGCGCAAGATGTTCGGCGAGTACGGTATCTATTGCGACGGCAAGATGGCGGCGCTCGTCTGCGACGATCGGCTGTTCGTCAAGCCGACGCCCGAAGGCCGAGCGTTTCTCGGCACGTGCGAGGAAGGCTCGCCGTATCCGGGCGCGAAGCCGCACCTCGTCATCTCGGGCGAGCGCTGGGACGATCGCGAATGGCTGTCGGCGCTGATCCGGATCACCGCCGCGCAGTTGCCGGTGCCGGTGAAGCGGCGTCGATAGCGGCCTCTTCGCATGCAATGTTGCGCTGCGGCCAGGCGTATTCTGTGACACATGCGCGCGACCATCGCGCGCCAGGCGGGAGCACAAGAATGAAGACATCCGGACATCCGCGCGGCACGTGGCTGGCTCGCCGCGCCCGGTACGCGCTCGTCGCGGCCCTGTGTACGGGCTGGAGCGCGCTGTCGTTCGGCGCGGACGATGCGGCGGCGTTGCTCGACCGTTACCGCAGCCTCGGCGCGCAACTGAAGGACAACGCGTTTCATCGGCCGCTGGTGCTCGAATCGGCGGAAGCGTCGTCGTCGCTGAAGGGCGACATCTACGCGGTGGTCGACTATCCGTTCTCGGTCGTGAGCGGCCAGCTCGACGATCCCGCGCAGGGCCCCGCGAACTGGTGCGCGGTGCTGATCCTGCACCTGAACACGAAGTACTGTCATGCATCGGGCGGCGGCAACGGCCCGGTGCTCGACGTGAACCTCGGCCGCAAGATCCAGCAGAAGCTGTCCGACACCTATCGCGTGCAGTTCCGCTATCGCGTGGCGGCCGCATCGCCCGACTATTTCCAGGTCGACCTGACCGCCGACAGCGGCCCGATGGGCACGAAGGATTACCGGATCGCGCTGGAGGCTGTGCCGGTCGGCGCGTCGCGCACGTTCCTGCATCTCACGTATTCGTATGGTTTCGGCACGGTCGGCCGCATGGCGATGAAGACCTACCTCGCGACCGTCGGCAGCGACAAGGTCGGCTTCACGAACGTCGGCGGATCGGCCGCGCAGCCGCAGTACGTCGGCGGCGTGCGCGGGCTGCTGGAGCGCAACACGATGCGCTACTACCTCGCGATCGATGCGTATCTCGCGACGCTCGACAAGCCGCTCGACCAGCGCCTCGCGCGCTGGTTCGACGCGACCGAGCAGTATCCGCAGCAGCTGCACGAGGTCGAGCGCGGCGCTTATCTGCAGATGAAAGTGCAGGAGGTGCAGCGGCAGCAGGCGGCGCGATGACAGTGTGGTTCCCGGTCGCGCCGCCGCGCGTCAGTTCGACGCGCCGCCGACCGTGCGGATGCTGTGCCACTGCCCCTGTTCGACGCGGAACAGCGTGTACGGCGGCTTGATCAGGTCGCCGCGCTCGTCGAACGAGATCTTTCCGGTCACGCCGGTGACCGACACGCCGGGCAGGCTCGCGACGATCTTGCCGCGATCGAGCGAATCGGCCTTGCGTACCGCCGCAATCATCGCGAGCGCCGCGTCGTACGAGAACGGCGCATAGAGCTCGACATCCTGGTTGAAGCGTGCCTTGTAGCGCTGCGCGAACGCGACGGCGGACGGCAGCTTGTCGAGCGCCGGCCCCGGTTCGAGATCCTGCGTGCCTTCGCCTGAGGTGCCGGCGATCTTCAGGAATGCATTGCTTTTCAATGCACCGGCGCCGAACAGCTGCGCGCGGATGCCGAGCGAGCGCATCTGCTTGACGAGCATCGCGCCCTGTTCGTCGAGGCCGCCGAAGAACAGCAGGTCGACGTTGTTGCTCTTCATCGTCGTCAGGATCGCGCGGAAATCGACGGCCTTGTCGTTCGTGTATTCGCGCGACACGATGCTGCCGTGCGCGTCCTTCACGCCCTTCTCGAACGCGTCGGCGAGACCCTGGCCGAACGCGGTGCGATCGTCGATGATGCCGATCCGTTTCGCCTTCAGCTGCTCGACCGCGAAACGGCCGGCCACCACGCCGCCGACGCCGTCGTGCCCCATCGTGCGGAACACGTTCTTGAAACCTTGCATCGTCAGTTGCGGATTGGTCGAGCCGGGCGTGATCATCGCGACGTTCGCCTGCTTGTAGACGGCCGACGCGGGAATGCTGCAGCCCGAGTTGTAGTGGCCGATCACGCCGACCACGCCGTCGTCGACGAGCTTCTGCGCGACCTGGATCGCGATGCGCGGATCGGCCTGGTCGTCCTGCACGTCGAGCACGAAGCGCACGGGCTTGCCGCCCACGGTCGGATGTTTCGCGTTCTCTTCGTCGAGCGCGAGTTGCGCGCCGTATTGCAGATCCTTGCCGACGCGCGCGACGGGCCCCGTCAGCGGGCCGGCGAAGCCGATCTTGACGGTTTCGGGGTCCGCGGCCTGCGCGGATGCGCCGACCGTGCCGATCGAACAGACGGTCAGCCAAACCAGCCAGTTACGACGATTCATGATGGATGCCTCCTTGCAGTGGTGAAAATCGCGGCGCGCGTCAGAATCGCGCGGCCCGGTACGGTGCGAGGTCCAGCGGCGGTGCGCGCTGGGCGACGAGGTCGGCGACGATTTGCCCGGTGATGCCGGCGAGCGTCACGCCGAGATGCTGATGGCCGAATGCGTGGATCACGCGCGCGCTGCGCCGCGCGCGGCCGATCACGGGCACGCCGTCCGGCAGCGTCGGCCGGAAGCCGAGCCAGCTGCGCGTCGGTGCGCCGAGCGACGGCACGGCTTCGCGCGCGGAACGCGTGAGCAGCGCGACGAGCGACGGATTCATCGGCGCGTCGAAGCCGCCGAGTTCGACGGTGCCGGCCGCGCGCAGCCCTTCGTCGAGCGGTGTCATGTAGAAGCCGCGCTCGGCCCAGCCGACCGGCCGCGAGACGATCGGCTCGTGCGCGCCGAACTGCACGTGATAACCGCGCTCGGTATCGAGCGGCACCGTGTCGCCGCACGCGGCCGCGAGTGCGCGCGAGCGGGCGCCGGCGGCAATGACGACGTGATCGAAGGTGCGCACGGCGCCGCCCGCATGAACGGTCACGCTGTCGCCGGCGGGCTCGATCCGTTCGACGCGCGTGCGTTCGAGCGCGGCGCCGTCGGCGGCGAGGTGCGCGAACAGGGCGCCGAGAAATCCACATGGATCGGAGAAGTGCCAGCTTCCGACGAACAGCACGCCGCGCGTGAAGATCGGCGCGAGTGCGGGCTCGAGCCGGCGGATCGCGCTCGCGTCGAGCGTCTCGAACGGCACGCCGAGCCGGCGCCGCAGCGCGAGCGACGGCTGCGCGGCGTCGAACGACGCCTGCCGCGCATACAGGTACAGGCATTCGCGCGGCCGCACGAACGCGGCGAGCCGCGACGGTGCAAGCAGCGGCGCATAACCGTCGGCGGCGCGCGACAGCAGCGCGGCCAGCGCGGTCGCGCTGCGTGCGTGGCGCGCGGGCGTCGATGCGAGCAGGAACCGCACGAGCCACGGCGCACCGCGCAGCAGGTACGGCCAGCGGATGCGCAGCGGGCTGTCGGCGGCGAACAGGAAGTGCGGCATGTCGCGGAACACCGACGGGCCGTTCACCGGCACGCAGCCGTACGGCGCGAACGTCGCGGCATTGCCGAACGACGCGCCCTGGCCGATGCCGGCCGGATCGAACAGCGTCACGCGATGCCCGTCGCGCTGCAGCCATGCCGCCGCGCCGAGCCCGATGAAGCCTGCACCCACGATGGCGACATTCGCCATGACGCGTTCCCTCCGGTCCACATGATTCACACAAAGTTGCGATCAAGAATCACACAGTAATTTTTTGTGTGCAATCAAAATGAGATTGTGTGGTGCTAGTGTTTACCCGATTCCAACTGACTGATTCGACAGACTTTTCAGCTGACGTTTGACGGGGAGGGGATGTCGGATACAATCGCTGGGCAGGTCAAAATGGCAGACAAACGCTTTTTGTGTGGTCACGGGCGATAAATGGCATCAGACAAACTTTCCGGCGAGCGCGCCGGCGGCGCGCCGGCGCAGGCGAAGCGGCCGACCTACGTCGAGGTATCGAGCTCGATCGAGGAGGAAATCCGCAGCGGCATGTATCCGCCGGGCAGCCGCCTGCCGCCGCAGCGCCAGCTCGCGACCGAGCTCGGCATCAACGTGTCGACCGTGTCCCGGGCGTACAAGGAATTGCAGCTGCGCGGCCTCGTGATCGGCAGCAAACGGCGTGGCTCGCTCGTCACCGGCGGCGCGATGCCGAGCATCGAGCCGGCCCGCGCGTCGCTCGCGGCGGGCAACGGCGTGATCGACCTGACGGTGAACCGCCCGGCCACCGGCGAGTTTCTCGCGAGCCTCGCGCAGACGTTCGGCACGCTGCCGAACGACCCGCGTTTCGCCGCCCTCCAGGAATACCAGCCGCCGCAGGGCCCCGACTGGGCGCGTGCCGCCGGCGCGCAGTGGCTCGCCGCGCCGGGCTTCGCGCCGTCGCGCGACCAGGTGGTCGTCACGAGCGGCGCGCAGCACGGGCTGTACGCGGTACTGAACAGCCTGATCGGCACCGACGGCGTGATCGTGGCCGACCGCCTCACGTATTACGGGCTCAAGGCGCTCGCGCCGGTATTCCAGTTCGAGATCGTGAGCGCGCCGGCCGACGACGACGGCCTGCTGCCCGACGAGATCGAGCGGATCTGCCAGCGCATGCCGGTCAAGGCGATCTTCGTCGTGCCGAACCTGCAGAACCCGACCGTGACGACGATGAGCCTCGCGCGCCGGATGGCGCTCGTCGACATCGCGCGCCGCCATCACGTGACGATCATCGAGGACGACGTATACGGCCCGCTCGTGCGCGACCGGCTGCCGGCGATCGCGGGGCTGTGCCCCGAGCTGACGTTTCATATCGGCGCGACGTCGAAGATCCTCGCGCCGGGGCTGCGCCTCGGCTATCTGAGCTGCCCGCGCGACAGCGTCGCACTGTGCGCGGAGGCTGTGCGCACGACCGCGTGGATGCCGGCCCCCACGTCGATGCTGATCGCGACCGTGTGGATCGAGGACGGCACCGCCGAGCGGATCATGGGCGCGCAACTCGCGGAGATCCGCGCGCGCGTCGATCTGGCGCGGGAGCTGTTGCCGGCCGGGCAGCTGAAATCCGACCCGGCGTGCATGTTCGTGTGGCTGCGCCTGCCGCCGCCGTGGCGCGCCGACGACTTCGCCGCGAACGCGAAGGCGCGCGGCGTGATCGTGATGCCGTCGTCGACGTTCGCGGTCGATCGCGCGGAGATCGAGCACGGCGTGCGCATCAATCTCGCGTGCCCGGCCTCGCGCGACGAACTCGTCAACGGGCTGCGGATTCTCGCCGGTACGCTGAAGGACCGGCCGCGCGCGCTGTTCGGTTCGATCTGACGGCGTCCGCTCAATCGAGCAACCCCGCGACGACGTCGACGATCCGCTGCAGCAGCGCTTCGTCGTAAGGCAGCCACGGCACCGCGCGCAGCGGCGACGGCGGCGGCTCGATCGCGGCATCGACGGGTTCGCCGTCGCGCATCACACGCCCGGTCGCGCAATGCACCGACCACGCGCCGACGCGCACGTGCCGTTCATCGATCGTCATCTTCCCTTGCGCCACCGGCCCGGCGAACACGAGCGACAGCACGTGCCGGCGATGCCGCGCCATCGTGCCCAGCGGCACGTCCGACAACCGGTTCAGGCGCTGCCAGCGTTGTGCTTCGCGCTCGCGCTGGCGCGCCGGGTCGACCGTGAGCGCGGCCGTCGCCGCGCGGGTTGCGTCGTCGTCGAGCGCGAACGCGGCGACGCTGACGAGCAGATCGACCGCGCGCGCCACTTCCGAGAACACCACACGATCGATTTCGCCGATCGGCAGCGGTATCCAGTGCCGGTCGTGCCGGCGTTCGAAGTGCAGCCGGCGCGACGTGCCGTGGCTTTCCGAGCCCGGATAGAGCCGCGCATCGACGAAGAAAGTCGCGCGCACGTCGCCGAATTCTCGGACGAGCCCGTCGTCGTACGCGCGGATCGACCAGCCTTCGCGACGCGCGACGCCGATCAACTGCCGGCTCGACAGCACGTGGCCTTCGAACATCGCGGAATCGCTGGCGGACGCGTCGCCGTCGGCCGGTACGTAGTATTCGCGGAAGGCCTGCCTGACCGGCTGCCGCAGCGTGCGGCCGACGATCGCGCGTTGCCAAGCGAGCCGCTCGTCCGCATCGGCCAGCAGCGGGTGCCATAACCGGATGTCGCTGTCGCCGGCGATGTCGATCGCTTGCCCGGCCGCGTCGCGCAGCACGACCTTGCCCTTTGCGATCTCGGGCATGAACGACTGCGTCGACCCATTGCGGCCGCGCGCGTGCCAGATCGTGCGTGCCGCGAACACGGCGCCGGCCGGCGCATCGATGAGGCGTTCGCGCCATTCGGCGTGGCCGAGCGTCATCGACTGCCAGAAGCCGGCTTCCATGCAGGTCGCGAGCATCGCGAGCTGTTTCTTGTCGGGCTTCGCGTCGAGCGTCATGCGCAGCGCGGTGTGCGGCCGCTCGCCGAGCGCGCGTTCGGCCGGCTTCAGGTTGCGTGCCAGCTTCTTCTGCACGCCCGCGTGACGCACGATGGCGAGTGCATCGCGCAGCGCGCGCACGCCCTCGGGGGTCGGGATCGTCTCGACCGCGTGGCCGAGCGCGATCGCGAGCGACTGGGACGGCGCGGTCTTCGCGGCCGTCGGCGCGACGCACACGCCGGTCAGCAGCGGCCCGATCAGCGGGCGCAGCCATGCTTCGTCGCGATAGGCGGCCACGCGGGCGGCCCGGGCGACGACCTGCGCGTCGTCGGTCGTGAAAGCACGATCGGCCTCGTATGGGACGGCGCCCGCATGGAGCGCCGCCAGTCGTTGCGCGGCTTCCGTCAGCGCATCGCGCGCGAACGCGACATACGCGGCGTCTTCCGCGAGCGTGACGGCCGGATCGCTCAAGTCGAGCCACAACCGCCTCGGCGCGAAATAACCGTTGTTCGTCGCGGCCAGCGCGAGCAGCCCGGCCAGCCCGAGTTCGGGCAGCACGTCGAGTTCGCGCACGCGAAACGGCGAATCCGCCAGCGCCTGCGCATACGCGTCGCGTCGCGCCGAGAAGTCGCGGCGGCCGGCGAACCGGTCGAGCGTATACACGCCATACGTGCTGGACGCGGTGCGCTCGTCGCCTTCCTCCGGCTCGCCCGCGATGCGCGCGAGTTCGGCCTGCAGCGCGGGCGACGGCAGCGCGTCGAGGCAGGGCAATTCCTCCAGTGCGCGTTTCCAGCCGCCGGCCGGGATGTCGCGGAACAGTTCGAGCGCGGCGTCGGCGTCGACGAGCGGCACGAGTCCGAGCGCATCGATCTGCCGGTGCAGCCAGCGCGCGAAATCCGCGCGCGGATCCTCGAATGCCTGGTCGTGCACCATGATCTCGTACTCGACACGGCGCAGGGCCGGCCAGACCGCGCCGAGCGCGTGCGCGTCGAGCGTCGACAGGTCGATCGGCGCGCCGGCGAAGCGCTGATGGTCGGCGCGGCTGGTCAGCCGCGCGACGAGCTGGTCGACGAGGGCGCGATCAGTCATCCGTGGGCCTCGGTGCCGGCCGCGTCGTTCCTGCGCCATTTCTGTACGTTCCGGGCGTCGCGGATCACGCCGCCGAGGTCGGATGCCTGTTCGATCGTGTACTGCATGGTCTGACTCCGGGAATGAAAACCGAGCGGACGCACAGTATTGCACCCCAATTGATGCAGCCGGGCGGAAGGCCGTGCGGCGGGCGTTCCGGGCCGATCCGGCCACGCTGTGCCCCGCTTGCGGCGGCCCGGCCGTTTCATAAGACGTACAGTTCGCCCACGATGCGCGATTCGCGCCGAACTGTACTCTTGTTCGCGCGAACGATGTGTGCACTCGTCGCCAACTGTTCTGCTCTTAAGATTCCAGCATCAAGGGCACAGTGCCGCAGATCCAGTCGTACCGGAACCCTGCTGGCGCATCTTCAAGAGCGAGCCAGTGCGATGGAAAAGGCAAAACCGGAGGGAAAGATCAGGAATCACGATGGCCCGGCCGACGGGCGGAACCCGTGCGTATCGGATGAGCGCAGCGGGGCGGGGCGGCTGCGCAGGCCGGCGGGAGGCACCCGATGAAACTCTATGAAAAACTCGCGGACGACATTGAGCGCCTGATCCGCCAGGGCGTGTACCGGCACGGCGACCGGATTCCGTCGGTGCGGCAGGCGAGCCAGCAGCACCGGATCAGCATCACGACCGTGCTGCACGCGTATCTGCTGCTGGAAAGCCGCGGGCTGCTCGAAAGCCGCCCGCAGTCCGGCTATTTCGTGAACCTGCGGCGCGACGACGGCCATGCGCCGGTGCGCGAGCTGCGGCCGTCGAAGCCGATCGCGATCTCGTCGTCGGTTGACGTGAGCCGGCTCGTGCTGTCGACGCTGCGTTCGATCGGCACCGACGACGCCGTGCCGCTCGGCTCGCCGTACCCGGACCCGAGCCTGTTCCCGTTCGAGAAGCTGAACCGCTATGCGTACGCGGCCGGCCGCGACAAGTCGCTGTGGGGCGTGACGGACGGATTGCCGCCCGGGCATCCGCGGCTGATCCGTCAGATCGCACGGCGCTACCTCGAAAACGGGATGTCGGTGGACCCGAACGAGATCATCGTGACGGTCGGCGCGACGGAGGCGATCAACCTGTGCCTGCAGGCGGTGGCGAAGCCGGGCGACACGATCGCGGTGGAATCGCCGACGTTCTACGCGATGCTGCACGCGATCGAGCGGATGGGGATGAAGGCGATCGAGGTGGCCACGCATCCGGAATACGGGATCGACATCGCGGCGCTGGCCGCGATCGCGAAGTCGCAGCCGATCGCCGCATGCATGGTGATGCCGAACTTCCAGAACCCGCTCGGCTTCCAGATGCCCGACGAACGCAAGCGCGAACTGGTCGAGTTCGCGACGAAGGCCGGAATGCCGCTGATCGAGAACGGTGTGTATAACGAACTGTATTTCGGCGATGCGCATCCGAGTTCGTTGAAGTCGTATGACCGCAACGGGATCGTGCTGCATTGCTCGTCGTTCTCGAAGAGCCTGACGGCCGCATACCGGATCGGCTGGGCGCTGCCGGGCCGTTATCGCGATCAGGTCGAGAAGCTGAAATTCCTGAACACGCTTGCGACGCCGTCGTTGCCGCAACTCGCGATCGCGGAGTTTCTCGAACGCGACGGTTACGAGCATCACCTGCGGCGCTTGCGCAAGGCGTATGCGCAGCAGGCGAACCTGATGCGGGCGATGGTGTCGCGGTTCTTCCCGGAAGGCACGCGCATCTCGAGCCCGGCGGGTGGTTATGTGCTGTGGGTCGAGTTGCCCGCGCAGGTCGACGCGATGCGGCTGTACCAGCTCGCGCTGGAGCAGGGCATCACGATCGGGCCCGGCTACATGTTCTCGATCACGGACAACTACCGGAACTTCATCCGGCTGAACTACAGCAGCCCGTGGTCGCCGGAGATCGAGCAGGCGGTGATTGCGGTGGGGAAGCTCGTCTCGGCTTGCATGAAGTGACGGGGGCGTGTTGTTGCTCGAGGGGGCATGACGAAGCCGGCTTGGGGCCGGCTTTGTTTTTGGTTTGGCGGGGGAGTGCGATGAGCTTTGCCACGTTGGCGTTGGCAGGACAACACCACACTGTTGAAGCTGCCATGCAGGCGTCGCCGCACGGATTCGGGGTAATACCGGTGAAAAGGCGCCGGGTTTCGAATCGCGTCGCGAAGTTGCTTGCGGTGGCGTGAAGCCCGCGGCAAATGACGACTGAACGCGAAGTGTTGGCGAATCGGAGCGAAGCACGGCAGGAATGCCTGCTTCCGCCCCGGCAGTCGAAAGCTGCGCATGCGTCGCTTGAGTTCGCGCTTGGGCGGATGACTGTTCTCGGCGCGGTTGTTCATGCGCGCAGCCGTTCTGACGAAAACATGCTCACTCTTGCGAGCTCCGGATCGGTGACGATCTTGTTCGGTGCGGAGCACTCGCTCGAAGAAGCATTGGGCCGCGGCCTTGTCACACCGCTTCGCGTCGAGCGCTGCCTCGCTTTGCTCTTCCGGTCTGTTGCCGAATCTAATCGCGAATCGTGGAGAACTCGCGTCAGCGACTCTTGTCGCAAGCCGGCGATAGATGTTGCTTCGGTATCTTGATGAATGTCGGGAGTCGAACCGGAAACGGTCGTCGTTGACGACTGATCCCGACGATCGTCAGTGAGGTGCGACCCGTCGCCGGCGCGGGGACAGGTCTCCTCGAAACATCGCGTCAGCGCGAAGCCTCGTCGTCACCGAGCCATGATCCGCGACAACCGACGGCGTTCAGGCGGCTGCCTTTTGAATCGAGTCGTGCTGCTGCTCGCCCCCGAGGCTTTCGACGAGATCGGCGAGCATCCGCGCCAATTCACCCGTCATCAGCGCGACGTCCGAATCGAAGCGTTCATCGTCGTTCTGCGCGGTGGGATCCGCCGCCTCCTTGATCACGTCGAGCGGCGTCACGCGCTTGATCGTCAGCGATGGCGTCAGCACGAACGAGATCCGGTCGTTCCAGGTCATCGCGAGGCGCATGCATTGCTTGCCGGCCTCGATGTGCCGGCGCATGTCGCTCGCTTCCAGCGCGTGGCCGACGTATCGCACCGTGGCGCCGCCTTCGCCGCTCGAACGCAACTCGGCGTCCTGGTCCACGGTGAATCCGCCCGGCGCCTCGCCGGACAGCAGCCACTCCGTCATCGCGGCAACCGGCGAATGCGCCACTTGAACGCCGGCGAGCGGCAACTGGTCGATCGATTTGACGAGCAGGCCGCGGATCTCGTCGGCGAGCGCCTGTGAAGCCGCATCGATGACGAGCCAGCCGTTCACCGTATCGATCCACACGCGAGTATCGCGGCGAATGCTGAACGCGCGCGGCAGCAGTTCGTCGGTGATCTGCTCCTTGAGTTCACGCAGCTGCTTTCGTCCGACCTTGAAGCCCTGTTGCTCCTCGACCTCGAGCGCCCGGGCCTTGGTCACCTGATTGATGACCGACGCCGGGAGCAGCTTCTTTTCCGAACGAAACACCAGCAGCATCTGCCGGTTGTTCGAATACACAAGCGCGCCGTCGTCACGCGGCGACGCCCATCCGAAGCGCTGCATCTCGATGCTGTTGCACGGCTGAAACGCGTAGGGCGCCAGCCAGGCTTCCATCTGGTCGGGGGTAACGGCCCAGGGAGCCGGAAGACGATGAAGCTGAAGATTCTTGAACCACATGGGCGTACGGGCAAAGCGCATCATTCTATATGACGGGGACGTTCGCCGGCCAGGCAGGGCATCAAACGTCGATACACCGGCTGAACGATTCCATCGCGCTGTCGCATGGACCGGCTGAATTTACCGTCGACGCCGGACGGCGACTTCGCGCGAAAGCCTGACGCCCGATGCCCGATGCCCGTCATGGACAGGATCGCACCGACAGACGCGAGCGTCGAATGCCGGCCTCGGTCGAAGCAGCGGCCCTCTGGTCGTGGAGTAGTATTCCCCCCATGTCCGGGTTATTGTTCTGCCTCTCTGGCCGACGGCCGGCCCGTCCAGGACGGGGGCAGCAAGCTCGTTGAAGGGTGTGGAAACTGCTTCAACGATACGTATGGCGGCGTTGGCCATGACAACGGCATCGACGGGAATGCATCATGTCAACCGAGTGGAAGCACCGCGTCAGACTGTTTATCCAGCGCTTCTGGCAGCCGACCAGTGCGTGCATGACCTGCATGCCGGGGAGCTGGGGCAACATCATGAGCGTTGCCCACTGGACTATCGCATTTCATACAGGTCTGCTTACGGGACTCCTGGCCGTCCTTTTGACGTTCACACCCGTGGCGAAACTCTATGCGCATCGATACGGCAATGCGCTGATCGTCGGCTGCCTGACGACGTTGGGAGACGCCTACTCGCACACGAGCCACTACCGCATCCCCTATCTCGAGCACATCGTGACGGGCGCAATTTCAGGTCTCCTGACGCTGGCGGCCTCCTATCTCCTCGAAGACCGCGCGCGACGCCTTCGGGCGGTATGGGCGCGGGTATTCGGATAGCTCGTCCGTTTCATCGGAGCACGCCAGGAAATCCGCTGACGAATGCCGTCTGTGTCGCGGCGTAAGGGGCGAGGTCAGAACTCGGTGAGAAACCCGATGTTTGATAGAAGCAGGAAGACGGCCCCCGTGACGGGCGCCTCTTCGGAAATGTCGCGATCATTCAGGTGACAATCTTGACCATCGTTTCATTGCCCGACTGAATGCGGAGGAATTCTTATACCCCAATCTGGCTGCTATCTCCTTGATTGTGTATTCCTTTTCCGCAAGATACCGCGACGTCAGATCTTGTCGGACAATATCATACAGGTCGCTAAACGATGTCCCCATTTCCTGAAGCTTCCGCTGCAAACTTCGCATTGACATTCCAAGCTTTCTGGATTGTTCCGCGATATCCTGGCACGTAGGGTCGTCATACATAAGAGCGAGCAGCCGCCCGATGAGGTCGGAAGGAACCCAGTGCGCCAGTTCAAATTCACGCTTGGCGCATGCTTTCCTTGCGACTTCGAATTCGATCGGATGGGCGAGCGGAAGGGCAGTCTCCAGCACCGATGAGCTGAATTCGAGGTAATTTTCGTTGGCGTCGAATTCGATGGGGCAGTCAAAATATTCGGCGTAAGAACTCGCGTGTGGCGGCTCGGGAAAAACAAACCCTATTCTGGAAAAAGCGGGATTGTGTCCGATCAAATCGCGTATCTGTCGACGTAAAGCGGTAAATACCATGTCGGTATTTACGACAAGCAGGTCGGTACGATAGGTATAGCCGCCGACTATAATCCTCGCGGTCTCGCCTATTGTGGTTATCCGAATTCTGAAATAACTGATCCCGAGCAACGGGTGCTCGAAGCCCATGCGCAGCGCATCGCCCAACGTTGGGCTCACCAGCATTGCGTGGCCGCGCAGGCCGTACGACGTCACCGGGATCGCATATCCGATATGCAGTCCGATCGCGCTGTTGCCGGTCGCTTCCAGCGCATTCGCAAACAGGACCATTTCCTGTGCATGCGTCACCATTGCACCGGGCCGCTCGATGTCTGCAGGAGAAATGCCGGTGCCTTTCAGCAGGACGTCGACCGGAACACCCATGCGCTTCATCAAATCGAGCGTGATGAAGATGGTGTGCAGTGGCGCTGGACATTGCGCAGCAGTGCGGCGAATCGCGTCGGCTACCGGCTTCATTCGACTCCTTGGATTCTAGTCCACAAGCAACTTTGTAAATACGACCTGACACCCGTACTCGTCCAATTCGCCGCGCTTCCACCCAAGACGCTGGTAAAAGCCATCGGCCCGCGAGCCTGGATCGGTCACAAGGGTGACATGATTCACTCCCTTGTCTTTCAGCCATGCAAGCGCACGGGCAAGCAGCTCGCGGCCGATGCCGACACCATGGAACCGCGGTGCCACAAACAAGGCCGAGATGAACGGCGTCTCGGTGATGACCGGCAGGCAGACCCCGGCGACCTCGTCGCCACATTCACAGATCCAGCCACCGCCCTGCCTGATTTTCTCGATCAGGAGGTTGCGGTTCAGAAGATGAACCTGGTGGGGATGGATTCTATTCTCGCTCACGGAGAATCGCACATCATAAAAAGCGCCGACGTCGCGCTCAGTCATCGGTCGGTATTCTAGCTGCTCAGCAGTGGCCATGTTTTTACCGTCTCTCTTCTCGTTATGTGAAATTTACGTGGCGAAACTCGGATAACTATCTCACGATTTTTGCAAATTCTCCAACGAACGTGATCGCGGGTGTCAGATAGCCGTGCTGGTCAACGGAGCACTATAACGAACATCCGTCAACAGAATTGTTGTGAGTGTTATTGATCCAGTTGAAGTGCGTCGCTTGTTGTTCGTTATGGAGCAGTTGGGGCTGCATGGAAACCGTGGCATCCACGCGTTCGCTCCGGAGGCTGGAGTCAAGCGATTCTGCCGGCGACGTCGTCGCACACCCCGCGAATTATCGGTTTGGCGTCGGCGCATGGCGCTGTGCACCGTGACCGAATATTTAGACGAAATATTCGGTTAGCCCCGAATATTGTGGATGGCGCCCTCAGTAAGACTCGAGCGCGGGAATTTCTATATATGAAATAATCCGCAATAAAATACATTTCCTCAAATTTATAATGGAAATGGCACACAGGGATAACACATTGGCGTGATCGGCACACATGCCGACTATAAATGATGCCATTGATTTGGTACGCTTCTTGCCAATCGAACTGAATGATTTGAGGTAGTTGGCAGTGCGCCGAGTCCGAATACTCAATCTGCTGAAATCATGGCGGCCAATGGCCAGCCCGACGGCGTTCGTCATGATCGCGGGCGTTGTCCTTCCGATGATCGTTCTGGCAGTGGTCTCGCTCAGTGCACCGCGCGACTTCGGCGGCGTCTCGTGGGGCGACTTCACTGCCGGCGCATACGAGCGGATTGTCTTCGATCGGGACTGGGATGGGGGACGCGTCCTTCAGCAGGGTTATCTCGCCATTTTCATCAGGTCGATGACCATGGCCGTACTGACCACCGCGGGATGTCTGCTGATCGGGTTCCCGACGGCGCTGTTCATGGCGACGCGCTCCCTGAAGTGGAAGGCCGCGTTGCTGATCCTGATCACGATCCCGTTTTGGACCTGCGTCGTCGTCCAGATGTACGGATTGATCATCGTCATTGCGGACGACGGCCTCTTGAATCAGATGCTGTCCCGAGCCGGCCTCATGCATGGCCCGCTCGGATTGCTCTACACCGATCTTGCGACGCTGATCGGTCTCGTCTATGCGTTCACGCCGTTCATGGTCCTGCCGATCTTCGCTGCGCTTGATGACTTCGACTGGCGGTTGGCCGAAGCGGCCTACGATCTGGGGGCACACAAGCCGGCGGTACTGGTCCATGTCGTCGTACCGTGTTGCCGTCCGGGCATCATGGCAGGAATCGGGCTCGTCTTCGTTCCGGCGCTGGGTTCCTATACGATCCCGGGTCTGCTCGGCGGTAACCACGCTTTCATGATCGGCAATCTGATCGACTTCCAGTTTGCCGGCGGACGGGACTGGCCTTTGGGCGCCGCGATGTCGTTCGCGTTGCTCGCCGCTGTGCTTCTGGCGATGCTCGCGTCTCGACTCGGTTCGCTGTTCCAGCGGCAGGAGCGCATTCATGATTTCGCCTGAACTGCGCCGGTTTCCGCTGACCGCAACGATCGCGTGCGCGGTGCTGGTGTTCCTCTATCTGCCGATGCTGACCGTGATGGCGATGAGCTTCAACGTCGGCCCGTCGGCCCTCATATGGGACGGGTTTGGCATTCGAGGTTACGTTGAGGCCTGGTCCGATCCGACACTGGTCCGCGCTGTGAAGAATTCGCTGTTGCTGGCGCTGGCGTCGACGGTGCTCTCCACCACGCTCGCGACGAGTGCGGCGGTCGCCTGGTGGTCGAGAAGTGACCGGCGTGGTTTCGATTCGGTCGGACTCGTCATTGCGCTTCCGCTCGCGATACCTGAAATCGTGCTGGCGATCGCGACCATGATGCTGTTCTCGATGTTCGAGTCAGAGCTTGGATTCGGCGCCGTTCTGTTTGCTCATGTGGTGTTCAGTGTGCCGCTTGCCTATCTGCCGATCAGAGCCAGACTCAAGACGATCGATCGCACGCTGCTCGAGGCGGCCGCGGACCTGTCGGCCACGCCATGGGCTGCATTTCGGCAAATTACCGCGCCTTTGGCGCTACCCGGCATCATCGCGGGGGCTTTGCTGTCATTCGTCGCGTCGATGAATGATTACGTCACCAGCTACTTTCTCGCCGGCGCCGGCATGACCACATTGCCGATGTATATCTTCGGTGCATTGAAGATCGGAATCACACCCAAGGTCAGCGCGGTGTCAACCGTCGTCATCGGCCTCTCGACAATACAACTGACGGTAGTCTGGATCATAGGTGCTCGAGGTAAAAGAAGATCCCGAGCCGAGCAGTCCGAAATACACCACGCCAATCTCCACGCAATAGGAACAGCATGAAAAAAACAATCGGTGCGATGTTGCTTCTTGCCGCTGTCACGACCCAGGCCGCCGAGCTGCATATCGGAAGCTGGCCGAACATCCTGCCTGTCAATTTGCTCAAGAAGTTCCAGGCTGATACCGGCATCGAGACGACACTCGACACCTATGCGAGCGATGCAGCGCTGACCCAGAAACTGCAGGCAGGAGGAGGGGGGTACGACGTTGTGGTCGCCGGAGACTACTACGTTCCGGTGCTCGTGAAGTCCGGCCTTCTGCTCAAGCTCGACAAGCGCAAGTTGCCGAATGTCGCAAACATCAAGCCCGAGTACCGTCATCCGTCGTTCGATCCTCAGCGGGACTACGCGATGCCCTTCACGGTCGTCCTGACCGGGTTTGCTTACGACAGCGCGCGTGTGCCGGGCGGACGCCTCGACGATAGCTGGAAGTCGTTCTTCGAGCCCCCCGTCGCACTTCGCGGCGAGGTCGGCGATCTGGACGTCGAGGAGGAACTGTACATGGCAGCGAGCTGGTATCTGGGACAGGATGAATGCACCGAGCGCCCCGACGATGCAAAACGCGTCCTCGACGTGCTGCAGAAGCAGAAACCATTCGTGAAGACCTATAGCAACGACGGAACGGTCGATCGTCTCGCGTCCAGGCAAATCATCGTTCAGCACGTCTGGAACGGTGCGGCTGCGCGGGCCCAGGATCGCTTGCCGACTATCCGATTCGTGTATCCGAAAGAGGGCGTCCGACTGTTCATGGACAGCCTGCTTATTCCGGCAAAAGCGCGAAATGTCGACTCGGCCTACAAGTTCATCGACTGGATGATGCGACCCGAGAACATCGCGCTGGTGACGAACGCGCTACGGTACAGCAACGAGATTACCGGATCGGAGCGCTACATCGATCCTGCACTGCATGACAATCCTGCGATCAAGACGCCGGAGCAGTATAAGGATCGACTCAAGCCTTACAAGATGTGTTCACCTGCAGCGATTCAACTGCGTAACAAGGTCTGGCTGAAGCTGAAGGGAAATCAATGAAGCGCGCTGAACGTCGATGGCGTCCCGGATGACCAGATCCGCTCTGGCAGATACGGAGTCGATCGTGAACGAGGCGCGCCGCGCAAGCGCGCCAGCCACTGCCTCGGCCTCTGCCCGAATCACCCAATGCGGTCGTCGTCCCCAGCGGGGATCGAACACCAGGGCACGGAGCCGGTAATCTGTCGCCGGCCCTGCCTGTGTTCGGCGACTCGCGAGATCTCGGCGCAGGCGGTTCGCGATCCCGCTCTCGATCGCGCTTTTGATGCCATACGGGTGTGGTGCGTCTGATTCATATAATTCGCACACCTATATTTAATGATCGCAACATCCGAGAACCAAGGCGAGTGCCTGGCTCTCTTCTCTTCGAGAATACGATATGCAAAGCTACCGTGATTTGAAAGAGCAGATTCAGGAACTTCAAAAGCAGGCTGAGCTTGCTCGCACTCAGGAATTGGCGAGTGCGGTCAAGGAAATACAAAAATTGATCGAGGAATTCGACCTGATGCCGGAGGACCTGTTCTCTGAGCGCAAGCTCAAGCTGCGTCGCGGCAAGCGTCGCGGCCCGGCCACGGTAAAGTATCGTGATCCGGAGTCCGGTGCCTTATGGAGCGGGCGGGGACGAGAGCCTCGGTGGATCGCTGGCCGAGCAAGGGAGCAGTTTCTGATCCACCGGTCGAATCGGATCGCGGAGCCGGCGGCATCATCGGCAGCCGATGCACTGAGTTGACTTGCCATGCCATCGTCCGTCGTCACGCATCATCCCGAATACGGTCGTTGGCCGCTGAGTGCCGGTCCGGTTCATGCATAGGCTTGTGCCCTGCCATGTCCATATCCTTGTTGCTCGACCGAATTCGCGTTGCGTCGGGACGCATTCGTGCTCGGGTTTCGAGTTGCATTCCCACGGCGAATCGCAAGCCAATCGGCCCTCAATCGTCGAGCGTTCTTGTCGAGGATCCGAGCGGGGCCGATGTGGTCCTCGCCGCTACCATTTCTGCCGTCAGAGCGGAAGCGAGTGTCTCCGAACTCGAAAGTCTCGAAGTTCGGCACTCGAGGCTGCCGACCGCGCATTTTCCGAGCACTCGCGCTCACATAGACCTGATCGGCTCACGTGTCCGGAAAGCGCAGTTCCACGCCGCGCGTGCCCGCGCCCATGCCAACGCTGCGGTTTTGATTTTCATGGGTGGAACGGAGGATCACTTGGGTCCGCCGTTGGACGACCTCAAGCGCCACGCGGAGCAAGCGAAACAGGCGCAAGTACTCGCAAGTGATCTCCTGGAAATTTCGCTCACGTTAGAGCGTAGGGCAAAATCTCGTTCTCCGCGATGCCGATGAAGACGCATTTTAAAGTCCGGCCTCTCGGAGTCAGGGACGTAAGCTGTTCTCTTCCGTTGCATGAAGTGATTCCGCGAGGGATCGCATGTGAGCTTGGCCCGGACCGACAACGGTGCTGGCAATATCCGCTGCGCCGTGATGGTCGTGCCCGCGCGAAGCTTGAATCACGTCGCGGCCGCGAACCTCGTCATACCGCTGCGCGCATTGGCGTCGGCCGCGAATTGGCGTCGGCCGCGAGGCGTCGTTCCGGTTCCGTCGCATGGATGCGATCCCATGCAAGTCCCTTGGGAGTCATCAGCCGGTGCCAAAGCGGCGGAATCGTCGCGACGACCGGCGATTGGCCGACGACGGAACGTCGTATCGCGAGATCCTCGAAAGCGTGCGCCACGCGCTGGCGGTTGAGCGCGTGAAGGCGGGCAAGCTCAGCCTGCAGGAAATTGCATTCCTGCTCGGCTACGACAGTCTCGGGAATTTCCGCCGTGCACTCATCCGCTGGGAGAGCATGTCGCCGTCCGAATTTCGTCGGGCCGAACCCCGTTCGTGAAACATTGCCAGCGACGGGCCTGTCCTGGTCGGGGCCGATTGCGATGATGCGTGTTGCCTGCGGAACCGGACGGCATCTGCGCGTACGCATCGGGCTGACGGAACCCGGGATCGGTATCGTGAAGGGCAAGCAGCCGCCGCGCGCCGGCCCGTATCCGGCACCGGAGTGATCCCGCCCGTCGCGACGTCACCCGCCCGTCACCGGCGGGAAAAACGCGACCTCGCTGTCCTCCCGCACGACGAATTCACCCGTCACCATCTCGAGGTTGACGGCCGCGCGCACGGGCCGGTCCATCCGCAGCGCGTCCGCGCTGCGGGCGTCGCGCGCGGCCAGCGTGCTGCGCAGCGCGTCGACGGTGAGTTCGCGTGCGTCGACCTCGACGGTTTCCTCGTCGCGCTCGAGTTGTTCGCGAATGCTTGCGAAGTATTTGATCGTCAGTTTCATTGCGATGTCTTGAATGGAGTCGGCGGAATCGGAAAACGCGCGGCGGACCGGCTCAGCCCCAGCGCCGCATCGCCTGGTCGTCGTGCGCCTTCGCTTCGACCCAGCCGGATTCGCCGTCGTGCCTGATCTCCTTCTTCCAGAACGGCGCGTGGGTCTTCAGGAAGTCCATCAGGAATTCGCACGCATCGAACGCACACGCGCGATGCGCGGCGGCCACCACGACCAGCACGACGGCCTGGCCGAGCGGGATGCGCCCGACGCGATGCACGATCTTCACCGCTTCGAGCTGCCAGCGCGCGCTGGCTTCCTCGACGATGCTCCACAGGGCCTGCTCGGTCATCGTCGGGTAGTGCTCGACCTCAAGCGCGACGACATCGTCGACATCACCTTCGTTACGCACGACCCCGAGAAAACTCACGACCGCGCCGACATTCGGATTGCGAACGATCGGCGCAAGCTCCGCGCCTGCGTCGATCGGCGCGTACTGCACGCGCACTTCGAAGCCGGCGGTAATCGCGGGCGGCGGTTCGTGGTGCGGGTCGGCCGCATCGACGGGAGGCGGGTGGCCGTCGGCACGCAACGGATCGTCCGGCAGCCCGGCAGGGGATTCGGTGAAGGTCGTCATGACTGGTTCTCCATTTGGCGGCGCGTGCGGTGTCGCGCGGCGGCCCTCAGCCGCCGACGAGCGACATGCGCACGGTCGGATAGGTCTTGCCCGGCACGCGGGCCGGCCGCGCGGCCCGGCGCTCGGAATAACGATCGTCGCGGTGCGTCCAGCGATCGCGCACGGCGGCGGCGAGGTCGGCGCTCGACGCTGCTTCGTCGAGCCACGGCCGCAGGTCGGTGCCTTGCGTCGCGAACAGGCACGTATAGAGTGTGCCGTCGGCCGACACGCGGGCGCGCGAACAGGTGCCGCAGAACGGATGCGACACGCTCGCGATGAAGCCGACCTCGCCTGCACCGTCGATGTGCGCGCAACGGATCGCGGTCGCATCGTGCGCCGGTTCGCCGACGAGCACGAGCGGATAGTGCGCATCGATCAGCGCGCGCATCCGCGCGGCCGGCACGACCTTGTCGCCCGACCAGGAACTCGCGCCGCCGACATCCATGTATTCGATGAAACGCACGGCCACGCCCGTATGCCGGAAGTGCCGCACGAGCGGCAGGATCTGGCCGTCGTTCACACCGCGCTCGATCACCGCGTTGACCTTGACCGGCGCGAGCCCGGCCGCCTGCGCGGCCTCGATGCCGGCCAGCACGCGCGACACGGGCACGTCGGCGTCGCTCATCCGGCGGAACATCGCGTCGTCGAGCGCATCGAGGCTGACGGTCACGCGCGACAGGCCCGCGTCGCGCAGCGAACGCGCCTTCGCGGCCAGCAGCGAGCCGTTGGTCGTCAGCGCGATTTCGACGGGCTTGCCGTCGACGGTCGTCAGCGCGGCGAGGCGTTCGATCAGCGCTTCGAGGTTACGGCGCAGCAGCGGCTCGCCGCCCGTGATGCGGATTTTTTCGACGCCGAGCGACGTGAACGCGCGGGCGATCTTTTCCAGTTGCGCGAACGACAGGCGTTCGGACGACGGCATGAACGCATAGTCTGCACCGAAGCTTTCGCGCGGCATGCAGTAGCCGCAGCGGAAATTGCACTGGTCGATGACGGACAGGCGCAGGTCGCGCAGCGGGCGGCCGAGCGTGTCGGTCGGGCGGGGGAAGGCGCCGGGCGATGCGCCGCCGGAAGCTGCGGCGGCGGCCGGCGCGGCGGAAACGATGGCATTCACGATCGGTTCGTCGGCCTGCATGAAGTAAGCGAAGGGGCGGCGCCGGTCGGCCGTGCGCATGCCGAAATGGCGGCGCACGGCGCGTGACGAGCCTCATCGTGAGGATAGTCCGCCGGGTTTTTCCGGCAGGGACACAATCGCGCCCGAATTGCAGGAATACAGTTCGCGGCGCGGGACGCGCGACGCACGCGCGGTAGCGGCAGCGGGCGCGTGTCGGGCGTCGCGCTCATGCGAGCCACGGCGCGAATTCGTAATACGGTACCGCGTCGCCGTTCGCGATGCGTCGCCCGGCGGGCAGCCGGGCCAGCCCGCTCGCCTGCACGAGCGACTGCAGCGTGCCGGCGCCTTGCTGGCGGAGCGTATCGAGGACGGGCATGCCGTCGAGGCCGACCGTGCAGTGCACGCGCACGAAGCGCTCGCGCTGCGCGTCCGGTTCGAAGTCGCCGTCGATCGGCAGCGACGGCACGGTCGGCAGGCGTGCGGCGCGCCCCTGCAGGCGGCGGATCAGCGGCGCGACGAACAGCGCGAACGCGGTCATCGCCGCGCCGGGGTTGCCGGGCAGCAGCACCACCGGCCGCGTGTCGAGCCGCGCGAGTGCAACCGGCTTGCCGGGCTTCATGCGCACGCCGGCGACGATGAACGATGCGCCGAGCGCGTCGAGCGCGGGGCGCAGCAGATCCTTGTCGCCGACCGACGCGCCGCCGACGCAGATCACCAGGTCGCAGCCCGCGTGCAGATCGCGTAGCGCGCGATCGACGGCGGGCGCGGTGTCGGCCGCATGCAGGCTCATCGCGACCTCGGCGCCGGTGCCCGAGACCAGCGCGCCGAGCATCGGCGCATTGCTGTTGTAAATCTGTTGCGGCGCGCGCGGCTGGCCGCACGCGACGAGTTCGTCGCCGGTCGTCAGGATGCCGACGCGCAGCGCCGGACGCACGTCGATACGCGCGAACCCTTGCGCGGCGGCCACGCCGACATGCATCGCACTCATGCGCACGCCGGCCGGCACGAGGAGGTCACCGGCGCGCACTTCCTCGCCCCGGCGGCGGATGTGCGAACCGCTGCGCTGCGGCGCGTCGAATGCGACCCGGCCGTCCTGCTCGTGCGCATGCTCCTGCATCACGACGGTGTCCGCGCCGGGCGGAATCAGGCTGCCGGTGAAGAGGCGCGCGGCCGTGCGCGGGGCCAGCGGCGCCGGCATGTCGCCCGCATAACAGCGCTGCGCGACGTGCAGCGGCTCACCGAGTGCGAGATCCGCGTGACGCACGGCGTAGCCGTCCATCGCGCTCTGGTCGGCCGGCGGCTGGTCGAGCACGGCGGTGAGCGGCGCGGCCAGCACGTGGCCTGCCGCTTCGGCGACCGGGACGGACAGGGTGGCCCCGAGCGGCGCGAACGCGCTCGCGAAATGCTGCTGCGCGGTATCGAAATCGGTCAGTGGTTTCATCAGGAGAAGTCCGGGTGTGCTTGCGCAAGCGCCGGTTGGTCGGGGTGAACGGCGTCGGGCGACACGTACTCGACGAAGCCGTCGTTGCGGCAGAAGCCCAGCAGCCGCACGCCGGCTTCGCGGGCGACGTCGATCGCGAGCGACGTCGGCGCCGAGATCGTCGCGATCATCGGGATGCCGACCCGCGCGGCCTTGCGCACCAGTTCGTAGCTCGCGCGGCTCGACAGGAACACGAAGCCGTCGTGCAGGTCGGCGCGGCGCCGGGCGAGCCGGCCGATCAGCTTGTCGAGCGCGTTGTGGCGGCCGACGTCCTCGAACACGTCGAGCACGGCGCCGTCCCGGTCGCACCAGGCGGCCGCGTGGATGCCGCCGGTCTCGCGCATCAGCGTCTGATGGGCCGGCAGCGTGCGCGCGGCGCGTGCGATCGCGTCGGCGCCGATGCCGGCGGCCGCGCCGGCGGCGGCGATGCGCGGCGGGTGCAGGTCGAGCTGCGCGATGCTTTCGATCCCGCAGACACCGCAGCCGGTGCGGCCGGCCAGCGCGCGTCGGTGCGCCTTCAGCGCCATGAACGCCTGCTGCGACACGGTCAGGCGCACTTCGGCGCTGCCGGGCCGGCATTCGCTCTCGATGTCGAACACGTCCGACGCACGCTCGACGATGCCTTCGCTGAGCACGAAGCCGAGGCCGAACGCGTCGAGGTCGATCGGGGTCGCCATCATGACCGTGTGTGCAATACCGTTGACCACGAGTGCAACCGGCGTTTCGTCGACGACGCGATCGACGGTGTCGCGCACTTCGCCGGCACGGTGACGTGTCACATGACACGCGGTGCTGCCGGTCGGCTCGTCGCGGCGGATGCAGGACTCCATGCGGTTTCTCCAGGCGGATCGGCCGGCGGGCCGGCCGGGTCGGGCGCGTGCGCCGGACCAGGGGAATCGGGGCTGCCGGGCGGGCGCGGCCGAGAGGCGCGCCGTGGCCGCGGGCAGGCATTGCATCGGATGTTAACGGGGATGAACAGTGCGCCCGATGTACAGCGCCGCAGTGCGGAAAGCAGTACAGCTGAACGTCCCGCCGGCGCGAAATGTGTTTTCCGTACACACATCTTCGGCAACGGAAGCAGCACAGTTTCAGCGCACGTTCGAACGATTGCGAGTATCGTTGCAAACGCGATATCGTCATTCACGCTCCGATGCCATGCGAGTGCCCGTTTTGTATTCGCATGTGTCTTCGGCAAGCCGTCGCGCGATTTCCTGCTTCGGGCGGACGTCCTCACAAACACGAGCAAATTACGGTCATGGAAATCTTCGATGCGTTCCATCTCGCACGATTGCAATTCGCATTCACGGTGTCGTTCCACATCGTGTTTCCCGCGATCAGCATCGGTATGGCGAGCTTCCTGGCGGTGCTGGAATGGCGCTATCTCGTCTCCGGCGACGCCGCCTACAAATCCATGTTCCAGTTCTGGTCGAAGATCTTCGCGATCGGCTTCGGGATGGGCGTGGTCTCCGGCGTCGTGATGGCGTATGAATTCGGCACGAACTGGGCCGGCTTCTCGCGCGTCGCGGGCAACATCACGGGCCCGCTGCTCACCTATGAAGTGCTGACGGCGTTCTTCCTCGAAGCCGGCTTCCTCGGCGTGATGCTGTTCGGCTGGCAGCGCGTGAGCCCGCGCGCCCACTTCTTCGCGACGCTGATGGTCGCGGTCGGCACGCTGATCTCGACGTTCTGGATTCTCGCGTCGAACAGCTTCATGCAGACGCCGCAGGGCTACAAGATCGAGAACGGCCTCGTCGTGCCGGTCGACTGGTTCAAGGTCGTGTTCAACCCGTCGTTCCCTTACCGTCTCGTGCACATGACGATCGCGGCGTTCATCGTCGCGGGCTTCATCGTCGCCGCGTGCGGTGCGTGGCACCTGCTGAAGGGGCGCCGCGACGAGCCGGTGAAGCGCAGCTTCTCGATGGCGCTGTGGATGCTGCTGGTGCTTGCGCCGATCCAGATCGTCGTCGGGGACGCGCACGGGCTGAACACGCGCGAATACCAGCCGGCGAAGATCGCGGCGATCGAAGGGCTGTGGGAAACCGAGAAGGGCGGCACGGCGCTGAACCTCGTCGGGCTGCCCGACATGCAGGCGGAAACCACGCGCTATGCGATCCAGGTGCCGCACCTCGGCAGCCTGATCCTCACCCACAGCTGGGACGGCGAGATTCGCGGGCTGAAGGAATTCCCGCCGCAGGACCGCCCGTACTCGCCGATCATCTTCTGGACGTTCCGGATCATGGCGGGCCTCGGGATGCTGATGCTGCTGACCGCGCTGCTCGGGTTGCTGCTGAGAAAGGGCGGGCGCCTCTATGAAACGCGCTGGTTCCAGTGGTTCGTGGTCTGCATGGGGCCTTCCGGCATCGTCGCGCTGCTGGCCGGCTGGATCACGACCGAGGTCGGGCGGCAGCCGTGGACCGTGTACGGCGTGCTGCGCACCGTCGATTCCGTCTCTCCGCTCAACGCTCAGCAGGTCGGCGTGTCGCTGCTGGTCTTCGTGGTCGTGTACTTCCTGGTATTCGGAACAGGTATCTACTACATGATGAAACTGATGAAGCGCGGGCCGGCTGCCCAGGCCGGGTATATCGAGCTGCACCGGCATCCGGGGCTGCGCAAGAGTGCGCTGTCCACGCCGCTGAACGTGACCGAAGCGGAGTAAGCCATGCAAATCGATCTTCCTGTCGTGTGGGCCGCGATCATCGGCCTCGGTGTATTCATCTACGTGATGCTGGACGGCTTCGATCTCGGCATCGGCCTGCTGTTTCCGTTCTTCGATGCGAAGGCCGAGCGGCAGGTGATGCTCGACACCGTCGCGCCGGTGTGGGACGGCAACGAGACGTTCCTGGTGCTCGGCGGCGCGGGGCTCTATGGCGCGTTCCCGGTCGTCTATTCGACGCTGCTGCCCGCGAACTACCTGCCGCTGGTCCTGATGCTGGTCGGGCTGATCTTTCGCGGCGCGGCGTTCGAGCTGCGCGCGAAGGCCACCCGCACGCAACACATGTGGGATCTCGCGTTCATCGGCGGCTCCGCGCTCGCGGCGTTCTGCCAGGGGATCGTGCTCGGTTCGCTGCTGCAGGGGATCAAGATCGTGAACAACCAGTTCGCGGGCGGGCCGTTCGACTGGCTGTCGCCGTTCAGCCTGATGTGCGGAATCGGCGTGCTCGTCACGTATGCGACGCTCGGCTGCGGCTGGCTGATCCTGAAGGTCGACGGCGAGTTGCAGCGCAAGATGCGGCTGCTGATGAAGCCGCTCGCGGGCGTGCTGCTCGCCGTGATGGGCGTGGTCAGCCTGTGGACCGTGATCGGGCTGCCGGCCGTCGCGCACCGCTGGTTCGGCAGCGGCAACCTGGGCTGGTTCCTGCCGGTGCCGATCCTCGTCGTTGCATGCGTGTGGGGCATCTTCCACTCGGTGAAGCGCGCGCACGAGGCCACGCCGTTCCTGCTGACGCTCGCGCTCGTGTTCCTCGGCTACACGGGGCTCGTGATCAGCATCTGGCCGAACATCGTGCCCCCGTCGCTGTCGATCTGGGATGCATCGTCGAGCCATTCGAGCCAGAAGTTCGCGCTGATCGGCACCGTGATCGTGCTGCCGATCATCCTCGTGTACAACGCGATGCAGTACCGCGTGTTCCGCGGCAAGGTGCGCGAGGGCGACGTCGGCTATCACTGAGCGCCGCATGATGTGACGGGCGCGGCGCGCGCGGGCGTATCATCTCGCGCAGCACGGCGCCCGGCCCGGCATCCACCCGACAGCGGCCCGCCACGCGCGGGCCGCTGCGCATCGGGCGCCGGCGTGCCGTATCGCGTATTTCCCTGGCAGTCGAGAAAACACCATGATCGTCCGACCACGACAAAACTGGCTCAGGATGCTGTTCGTCTGGAACGGCTCCGTGCTGCAATCGATCATTCCGCAGCTCGTGTTCATGGCGATCGTCAGCACGCTGGCGGTCTTCACGAACGGGCGCATCTTCGGCGAGAAGATTCCCCTCAATACCGCGCCGTTCACGCTGTTCGGGCTGGCGCTCGCGATCTTCCTCGCGTTTCGCAACAACGCGAGCTTCGAGCGGTTCAAGGAGGCGCGGCATCTGTGGGGCAACCTGCTGATCGCGGCGCGCGCGCTAACGTCGCAACTGAATCGCTACCTGCCCGACAGCGTCGGCGACGCCGAGCGCGACCGGCTTGCCGACCTGCTGATCGCGTTCACCTATGCGCTGAAGCATCAGCTGCGTCATACCGATCCGACACAGGACCTGCAGCGGATCCTCGGCGCGGAACGCACCGCCGCGCTCGCGGGCAAGTGTTTCAAGCCCGTGGCGATCCTCGACGAGTTGCGCGGCAGCATCGTCCGCGCGCTGGGCCGCGCGCCCGGCAGCGACGCGACCTGCTGGATGTTCGAGGCGCAACTCGACGAGCTCGGCAAATCGGTCGGCGGTTGCGAGCGCATCCTGTCCACGCCGATCCCGTTCTCGTACAGCGTGCTGCTGCATCGCACCGTGTATGCGTATTGCGTGCTGCTGCCGTTCGGCCTCGTCGATTCGACGGAGTTCTTCACGCCGCTGATCTGCGTGTTCATCGCATATACGCTGATCGCACTCGAGGCGATCGCGAACGAGGTGGCCGAGCCGTTCGGCCTCGCGCCGAACGCGCTGGCGCTCGATGCGATGGCACGCACGATCGAACGGTCGGTGCTCGAACTGGGCGATCGCCCGCTGCCGGAGGAATTCGTGCCGGCGTCGACGTACCAGATCACGTAGGTGGGGGCGCGGAAGGAGCGGGTCGCGTCGGGCGCTAGAATGGCGCTGGCCTGTTCTGTGGACCTGACGCAATGACCCTCGTCGACACCTATCTCGCCGGCCTGCGTGCCGTGCTGCCCGACACCGACAACGCGGCGCTCGCCGCCGCCACGGGCGCGACGCCCGCGCAGCTCGACGCGCTGCGTGCCGCGTATCCGCAGTGCCCGGCCAGCCTGCTCGAACTGCTCGGCAAGCTCGACGGCACCTACTGGCGCGACTACGGCGGCACGTCGATCAACGTGCTGGTGCTGGGCTCCGACGTTCACGAATACCCGTATTACCTGCTGTCGGCCGCGCAGATGCTCGAGGAAGGGGCGAAGTACCGCGACAGCATCGCCGAGATCTACGGCGACGACGCGAACGACGACGGCGAACTCGTCGACCCGCGCATCGACATCGCGCTGCCGATGGGCCGGCGGCTGTGCTTCTCGCATTGCATGAACAACGGCGGCACGTCGCAGCTCTACATCGACTTCGAGCCGGCCGCGGGCGGCAAGGTCGGGCAGGTCGTGCGCTTCCTGCACGATCCCGACAGCTATGCGGTGATCGCCGACGACTTCGACGGTTACCTGCGCCAGCTGATCGACGGCGGTTATGCGTTTGTCATCGATTTCGACGAAGAATAGCGGCGGCGACGGCTGCTATTTCAGAGAGGTTGAAATGCGAATCTACGTGACGAGTATTTTTGTCGACGACCAGGACAAGGCGTTGACGTTCTATACCGACAAGCTCGGTTTCAAGCTGAAGAACAACGTGCCCGTGGGCGGGTACCGCTGGCTGACCGTGGTGTCGAAGGATCAGCCGGACGGCACCGAGCTGCTGCTCGAGCCGAGCAACCATCGGGCGGTCGGGCCTTACAAGCAGGCGCTGTACGAGGACGGCATTCCGGCGGCATCGTTCCAGGTCGACGATCTCGATGCGGAATTCGCGCGGCTCAGGGATCTCGACGTTCATTTCACGCTGGAGCCGATGGACGCGGGGCCCGTGCGCGTCGCGATCGTCGACGATACCTGCGGGAACCTGATTCAACTGATGCAGATGAAGTGACGCCGCGCCGCTCGAGGTTGATCTACACGATGTTGTCCAGTGCCTTGACGTCTGCAATTCGAGGGTCGGTGATCCAGAGCGCATCGATCATCTGAAACACCAACGGGGCCAGCGGCGTACCGATGACCTGCTCCCGGGCAAGCGCGAATTCAAACAAGTCGGAAATATCGACACCCCGTTCCGCGGCGTTCACGACGGAGACAGGACCGCCTCCCTCGCGCGGAATATAGATCAATGAAACCAGGACGCGGTCGGCAGGCCCGGCGCTTTCCCCCCAGTCGCCCAACACGAGGTCGATGATCGGTGGATGGTCCGGCCTTTTCCGGGTGCCCATTGGATGAAGTAGACGCCAACCACTGAATCGTCTTGATGCAGTTCGCCCGTGATTCTCCTCGTCTCGCTACCACAACACGCACAATTGAAAGTGGATGCTTCACCCGGGTACGCGTGTATCGATTCGTCGGCTGACATTGGGCGGAGTCCCGAAAGTAGTTGCAGGTCGAAGGCGGCGGTTCCTGCGGGGATTCGCGCGGTTCTCCTATCCAGGACCAGGCTCGCGGACAGGAGAACCGCCGAAATGAAGCCTATCAAGAAACCGGGTCACCGACCTCGAAGTGCTCCACCAATGTGCTCGGAAGGACGTCGTCCGTGGATCGCATGCGAAACGATAGCGGGGTGCGCGGGCGCGGCATCGGCGGAGTGGACCAAGGGACGGCCCGCTACCGCCATGAACGACATCGCGTGTGACAGTGTCGGGTGTGCAGGTATTGCCCACGAGCGGCAGCGTGGCTTCGGCGCGAATTGTCGCGCTCATGTAGACTCGTGTGCCCTTCAACGGAGTAGATGCAATGCAACTGCTTGATCACGTGTCAATCAGCGTGCCGGATATCGAACTGGCGCGCCCGTTCTACGATGCCATCATGGCCGCGCTGGGCGCGGCCAGGGTCTATGACCGGGGCACCGCACTCGGCTACGGCGAACGCTGCAATGCGAACGACACCGCATCGACCTTTCTCGCGATCTACCTGGATCCCGCCGAAGTCGGCGTGAGCAAGCGGCACTGGTGCTTCAAGGCCGCGAGCCGCGCGCAGGTGGATGCGTTTTTCGAGGCCGGCCTCGCGACGGGCGGCCAGTCCGACGGTGAGCCCGGCTTGCGGCCGCATTATCACGGCGACTACTACGGGGCGTTTCTCGTCGACCCGGCCGGCAACCGGGTCGAGGCGGTGTGCCACGCGTCCGTGCCGGCAAACGCATCGTGACGAGAGGCGGTTGCAGCGACGCACGCACGCGCACCTGATGCGGTGATCGCCACGCGCCGGCCCGATACCGTCCGGCGCGCGGCGCGCGTTCACGCGCGCGCTGCCTGCGCCGCTCAATCGAAGTAGTTCAACCCCATCGCCCCCTTCACCTCCGCGAGCGTCGCGCCGGCCACGTCCCGCGCGTGCATCGTGCCGCGCTTCAGGATCGCCATCACCTCGGCCTTGTCGGCCTCGAATTCGCGGCGGCGCGCGCGGATCGGCTCGATCAGCGCCTGCAGCCGCTCGTTCAGCACGCGCTTGACGACGCTGTCGCCGAGCCCGCCGCGACGGTAGTGTGCCTTCAACTCGTCGACCTTCTGCACGTCGGGTTCGAACGCATCGAGGAACGTGAACACGACGTTGCCCTCGACCTGGCCGGGATCGCTCACGCGCAGGTGGTTCGGGTCCGTGTACATGTCCTTCACGGCCTGCGTGATCTCGTCCGGCGTCGAGCCGAGCGTGATCGCGTTGCCGAGCGACTTGCTCATCTTCGCCTTGCCGTCGATCCCCGGCAGCCGCGTGACCGCCGACAGCACGGCCTCGCATTCGACCAGCACGGGCTGCTCGACCGTCGCGTTGAAGCGGCGCACGAGTTCGTTGGTCTGCTCGATCATCGGCAACTGGTCGTCGCCGACCGGCACGTGCGTCGCCTTGAACGCGGTGATGTCGGCCGCCTGGCTCACCGGGTAGGTCAGGAAGCCGGCCGGGATGTCGCGCTCGAAACCGCGCAGGCGGATCTCTTCCTTGATGGTCGGGTTGCGTTCGAGGCGCGCGACCGTGACGAGGTTGAGCAGGTATTGCGACAGCTCGGCGAGCTCGGGCACCTGCGACTGCACGACGATCGTCGAGATTGCCGGATCGATGCCGACGGCGAGATAGTCGAGCGCGACTTCGATCACGTTCTCGGTGACGCGCTGGCGGCGGCCCATGTTGTCGGTCAGCGCCTGCGTGTCGGCGAGCAGCAGGAACTGCTTCGCTTCGTGCTGCATCTGCACGCGCGCGCGCAGCGAGCCGATGTAGTGGCCGAGGTGCAGCGGGCCGGTCGTGCGGTCGCCGGTGAGGATGGTCGGTCGGGTCGGGTGGGTCATGTTGATCGTTGCTCCGGGTTATCGAAGCCGCCAGCCATGACGTCTGCGCAGAAACGCAAATGCCGCCATGGCTGGCGGCATCACGTTTGGGACATGCAAAAGGAAACGGGCCGCCTGGGTCAGGCGCGCCACCAGCAATGCACGTTCGGCGAGGCGGGTCGGGTTTCCATTGCGCGAGTATAGCGTAGTGCGGGGACGGACGTGCCGTGTCAGCGGATGACGGACTCCATCGCAAGGTAGGCGGTTTCGGCCGACGGCCACAGCAGGTACAGCAGGCCGGCCATCAACAGCAGCGCGCCGGCGCGTACCAGCGGCGTGCGGTCTTTCTCGCGCGGGAGGCGGGTGGGCGGCTTCGAGTTCTTCATGCTTGCTGGCGCGCGAGGCGCCACTCCAACGGTTGCTGCAACGGGTCGGGTGAGGCGACGCCGGGGTGTTGCGGGGTTCGACGGGGGCTGGGGTGCGGCCGGGCACCGTGTCGCCCGGGCGGGACGGCGGGTTGGCCGCTGGCGGGCATAAAAAGGGACGGTTGAACGCCCTTTGGCTGCCATCCATGCCGAGGCGACCGGCATCCTACCAGTTCGGCGGCGTGGACACAGTCAAGAATTGTCGGGGGCAGGGCCGCAGGAGGCAGGGGGGCGCGTCGAATGGTCGTGACGCTACCGGCTCGGGATAGGGTCATCCAGATGCCGTGATGCAACCTTGCCCGTTCTCTGCGAGCTTTCAGTCGCATGCGTGGCACCTGACAACCGTAAGGTGCCCGCCGGTCGATTGCATTCGTAAACATCGCCGGGCACCCGTGATTATCCCGAGCCTGTTTACTACTATCGCGTCGTAAATTGGTGCGATTATTTCGGAAAATTAAATAGGCCAATCATCACTTTCGCCTCCGGATTTTTTTGAGAATCCAGGTCGCCTTGTCCTTGCTAAAACCAATTCCATCTGCTTTATTTACTCATACCAAATCAGGATAAAACGCTAACGGGGTATCACGGTCACTTTGTCGGGTATTGGTGCCTGACGAAGTGACATCGATTCACTACAGCATCCCTACGATCTGAAGGCGCAGCCCCTTTCCAGAGGGCGTGCTACGTCTGTTGCGCGTGTCCGCGCCCATGGAGGCGATCAGGTGACCACGCGGGCCCGCCCATGGCCCGCCGATTAATGCTTTCAAAATGCCAAGCGATATTTGAATAAAGCGAATTCGATTGAGCGCGAGTTTAAATATTTATTAACTACCTGCTTACGTTCAAAACCTGGCGGCCAAACCCTAATGCCACCCACGAAGGAGGCTGGATATATCATGAATAACGCATCTGGAGTCAGAGTTCGTCCGTCGATCGAATCGTTGCAAGTCGAATATCGGAAAGGCAACAAAAAGCCGCTGGAAGACCTGATGCGCGCGTGGAAAGGCATCAAGGCATTGCCGCCCGACGATCCGAACTCGTTCTTCATGATCGGCGGCTTCCACGGCGAGCCGTTCCGCGGCGCCGGCTGGGGCTCGGCGTCATACTGGGGCGGTTATTGCAACCACGGAAACGTGCTGTTCCCGACCTGGCACCGTGCGTACCTGCTGCGGCTGGAACAGGCGCTGCAGAGCATCCCCGGTTGCGAGCAGGTGATGCTGCCGTTCTGGGACGAAACCAGCGAAGAGTCGCTGACGAAAGGCATCCCGTGGGCACTGACCGACCCGGATTTCGAGCTCGACGGCGAAAAGATCCCGAATCCGCTGGCCTCCTTCACGTTCAACCGGGCGATCACCGACAACATCAACGGCGACGATCCGAACTACAGCAAGCCGCTGCCGTACGTCACGGTCCGTTACCCGCTGTCGGGGCTCGTGGGTACCGACAAGGACCGGGCCGCGACCGAGAAGCACAACGCCAGGTTCAAGGATGCCAAGGAGAACGTGGTGTTGCTGAACCGGAACATCGTGGACTGGCTCACGTCCTACATCGTCGTGAAGGGCAACGTGGTGCCGACCAACGTGAAGCGCAAGTTCGAGCAGTGCCTGGACGCGCCGAACTACACGGTGTTTTCCAACACGACGTCCGCGGCCCAGTGGAACGAGAATCTGCCGGAAGGCGCGATTCCCGTCGTCCCGCTCGAGTCGCCGCACAACAAGATTCACCTGGCGGTCGGCGGGTTCGACGTGCCGCACGGCCCGAACAAGGGCGACTTCTCGCCGATTCCGGGCGCCAACGGCGACATGGGCGAAAACGACACGGCGGGCCTCGACCCGATCTTCTATTTCCATCACTGCTTCATCGATCGCGTGTTCTGGCTGTGGCAGAAGCGGCACGGCTTCACGCAGCACCTCGACGTCATCGCCGAGTATCCGGGCACCAACTCGGTCGACGCGCAGGGGCCGACGCCGGGCACGGTGCCCAACTCGTGGCTCACGCTCTCGTCGCCGCTCGATCCGTTCAAGAAGAGCGAGAACGGCAAGGAGCGCGCCTATACGTCGCTCGACTGCATCAACATCGAGGAGCAGCTCGGCTACACGTACGGCCCCGGTTCGCTGGAAGACCTGCCGAAGCTCTCGCTGGCGGCGACGACCGTGCCGGCCGGCAACAGCAGCAAGGTCGTGCGCGTGTCCGGGCTGAATCGTGCGCCGATCGCGGGGTCGTTCCTGGTATCCGCGTACGTCAACGTGGACGGCGAGCGGCACCTGCTCGGCACGGAGGCCGTGCTGAGCCGCTGGAGCGTGCAGTACTGCGCGAACTGCCAGACGCACCTCGAAGTGAAGGCGTTCTTTCCGCTGGACCAGTTCTCGGTGAGTGCGGTGGAGGGGGCCCAGTACGACGTCGAGATCCATACGCGCGAAGGCGTACGCCTGCAGACACAACCAGCTTCGCCGCCCGCTTCGCAAGCCGTCGCCGGTGCGGCTCCGCAGGCCGCGCCGAAACTGTTCCGGCTCGAGGTCCGGTAACGACGGCGCGTGACGAACCGGCGCCATCGCGTGGCGCCGGTTCACTTCGGTATTTCGACGACATGGACATGAAGGGGAGACGCGCGCATGAGCTACACACCCGAAACCGGCAGCCTGGTGGGCCAGTGGACCTATCGCAGTTTCCTGAACGATCCCGATCCGGCCACCGCATTCAACGACCTGGAATTCGGCCTCGGCACGATCGAGATCGCGCACGCACCGGCGGGCATTTTCAAGGGGCGCATTTTCGGCCCGGGATGGGAGCTGCAGCTCAACGGCTGGATCAGCTACGGGAATCCCGGCACCGTCCGCTTCCAGGGGCGCGGGGTGGTCAGCGGCGAGGAGTGGGTCTACGACTATGTCGGGTACGTGAGCGCGCCCTGGCCCAACGGCATCAACCAGCGTCCGGCGCTGACCGGTTCGATCGTCCGGACGGTTCCGCATGCGAGCGGCAACGGCGGCGTCGCGCCGGCCGGGGTGGTGTGCTCGTGGTATGCGGTCATGCGAGATCCCGCCTGAACGGCCATGACTGCCCGGAGTGCTCCGCCGGCCGACCCGACCAGGCGTCCGGCGACGGTGACGGGCGCGATCCGCGCATGCGTGGAGGCCGGGCCCGCGCGAACGGCCATGCTCCCGATGCCCGAACGCGTGCGCGGCGCGCTGGCGTTCGCGACCCTCGGCTACCTGGCGTGCGACTTGCCGACGAGGCTGCATGGTGCCCCTTCCAGCTGGATATGGAACGGCATCGGTGCGCTTGCCTGCGGCGTGGCGGGGTACTCGACGAGAGGCGGAACGCCGGGCAGGTGCGCGCGCCGGTCGATGCTCTGGTGCATGGCCGCCATCTGCGCGGGACTGACGCTCGATGCGATGCGGGCGCCCCTCGAGGCCATTCTCGACATCTGTGGCGGCACGCTCGATACCGGTGCCATGTGGAACATGCTGGTGCTCCATCTCCAGTGGTTCCCGATGTCGATGCTGGCCATGCTGGCGCTGTTGATTCGGCGCGAAGCCGACCGCAAGGACGGGCATCGACGCGGCCCGGTAAGCGTGCTCGTCAGGGCGCCGGTGCGGGTCGCGCTCGAATTCGCGGGGATGTTGCTCGTCATGGCGCTCGGCATGACCGCGATCAGGGCAATCGCGTTCAGCGTGGGGCTGCGTTGGGATACGAGCGGCGTGGCCTTTGCGATGCTCGTCAGCATGCTGGCGTTCTACGCCCTGAGCGATCGAGCGGCCCTCGCAGAGGAATCGTTGAAAGGCCGCTTGCGAAACAAGAACGGCCAGATTACTTAGGATCGCAAAAACAGGTTGGAGATCGAATTCGGCGGAACATGATCGCGGCGTAGGTCGATTTCAATAAAAGAGACCACGCACCGGGCAGCGGGCGAACGGGGCGCAACGGTATCGGCCGGCATGCGCGGCGGCACTGCTTGCCTGCGCATGGCCCGCCGGCGTAGGCGCGACGCACGGCGACAACCGATTTCACAGACCCGTCGCACGGTTCGTCCCTGCAGCGGTCCCGCCGAAATTTCCGGCGGGGCTGCCGCCTGTCCATTTCCCGGAGAACACCATGCGATATCCATTGCAGTACGCCAGCGTCGGCGCCCCGGCGCTGCGTCCATCCGTACCCGAACCGCACGCACCGGCGCCGCGGGCCGACCTCGAGGAGGTGTGAGCCATGAGCGACGACGCACTCGACCCGTTGCTGCGGCAGTTCGCGGAGAAACGATTGGGACGGCCCCTCGAGCCGGCCGAAGAACGGGCGCTGCTCGAGCGGCTGCCGGGTCGTCACGCGGCCCGGCCGGCCCCGGCGGCCGGCACGGCCACGCAGGCGAGCGCCGCGAACCCGCCATTGCCGCGCCTGAAAACCCGGCAGGAGGCGCGCGAGCAGGTCAAGCATTTTCTGCAGCTCAACCAGCAGAAGGCATACGAGAAGATGCGCGGCATCCTGCAGACGATCGACGCGCAGAACGAGACGACCCTCGGCATGCTGGCGTCGGAACAGCAGAAGGTGTCCGGCGTACTCGACGCGCACGAGCCGCCGGACGGCGCACCGGCATCCGGCGCGGCCGACATCCAGGACAGCACCCGCGAGGCGCTGGCGGTGATCGGCGAACAGCTGACCGGCCTCATCCGGCAGGAAATCGACGCCTGCTTCCGGCACTACGTCGATTCGCTCGCCGTGCGGCTCGACGCGATCGACGAGCGGCTGCAACGCATCGGCGCCCGTCCGGCCGAGATGCACGAACCGGCCGCTGCTGCCACAGCCACTGCTTCTGTTCACGATACCCCCGGGCCAGCGTCCATGGAGTAGCACACCGGGCATGCGGTTGAAGTCGAGCGGCTGAAGTCCGGCGGCTGGACACGAGACCGGCCGGCCCCGATGTGCGACCTCTCAACTACGTGAATCAAGGAGCAAAAAATGGGTGATACGTGTCAGGTGTGCCAGGTCAATCCCGCGATTACCGATGCCGTCACGCAGGTCAACGTCAAGGTGGTCGCCGAGGCGCCGGCGATGGCGATGGGCTCGCTGTACCAGGCCCAGAGCCATTCGCTCAGCATCCTGTTCGAGAACGCGGTGCAGCAGCAGTCGCAGGCCGCGATCCAGTCGCAGACGTCGACGAACGTGGGGACGATGCAGCTCTACACGATCGGGCCGGAAAGCGCGGGGGCGGCCGCCACGGAAATCGGCGCGAACGGGATCATCTCCATTCTGGCCGACGTGATCGCGATCGGGAAGGCGATGCGCCCGTAACGCGCGGTCGCTACTCCGTGATCGAGCGGCGGCGCAGGCGGCACGGGCCGCCGATATCGCCGCCGATCCGCCGTGCCGCCGCGTCGCCGAACCGCAGCACGTCCGCCGGCGCCTGAACAGCGGTGCCGCGCGGTGTTCCGGAGCAAACGACAGGACGGGTAGAGCCGATTCGATGCGGCGCCCGTTCGCAAACCAGGAGAAATTCGATGGCAAATGATACAAGCGCCCCGACGGATCCGAAGGATCCGAAAGACCCCTGCAACTGCAAGACGTGCGCGGTCAATGCCGCGATCACCGACGCCGTCACGCAGACCAACGTCAAGGTGGTGGGTGAAGCGCCTGCGATGGCAACGGGCTCGCTGTACCAGGCCCAGAGCCATTCGCTCAGCGTGCTGTTCGAGAACGCCGTGCAGCAGCAGTCGCAGGCCGCGGTACAGCTGCCGACCTCGACGAACGTGGGCACGATGCAGCTCTACACGCTCGGGCCGGCGAGCGCCGGCGCCGCGGCGACGGAAATCGGCTCGAACGGCGTGCTGTCCGTGCTGGCCGATGTGCTCGCGCTCGGCAAGGCGCTGGCCTGACGCGTAACCCGGCGTCGACGCCGGGCGGCGGCCCCGATTCCCGTGGCTGTCGCCCGGCGCCTGTCGTCGTCCCGACGCTCGCGACGGCGAGCGCTCGCACGCACCGATGCAACCGTCCGGCGCACGTCGCCGACCGACCCATTCATGCGTTCGCCGTGACTGCCTCGCAGCGGCGGGCAAACCAGGAGCAACGACATGCCGGAACAGGTTTCCGCCGCGGTGACCGATGCGGTCACGCAAGCCAACGTCAAGGTGGTGGGCGAAGCGCCCGCCGTGGCCTTGGGCACGCTCATGCAGTCGAACAGCCATGCGTCCGCGATCCTGCTTCACAACGCGGTGCAGATGCAGGCGAACCAGGCGATGTCCAACCTCGCCGCCACGACCGTCGGCATCATGCAGCTCTACGCCGGCTCGCCGGTGGCGGTGGCCGCCGCGGCGCGCTCCGCGAACGACAACCTTGCGTCGCAACTGACCGCCGTCGCGCAGCTGATGAACGCCATCGGCCACTGGCGCGGCTGATCTTCACCGCGCGCCGCGCAACCCGGCGCGCGCGACCTCCTGCCGCCGCGGCGCGTCGCGGCGCATGCGCCTGGCGCGTCAATTGGCGTTGACGATGGTCCGCAGCTGCTCCGGCTTCTCGATCGTCACGCCGTGCGCGTGAAGCCGGATCAGGCCGTCGCGCTGCATCTTCTGCAGGCTGCTGTTCAGTCGCGGGCGGCTGACGTTGAGCATCGCGGCGAGGATGCTCTGGCTCTCCGGCAGCCGCACCTCGAGATCGTTCCCTTGCATGCGGTTCAGCAGATGGCGCGCGAGCCTGGCTTCGAGCCGGTACAGGCACGTCGATTCGACGAAGTCGCTCAGCTGGTGGACGTGCCGGCACAGCTGCTCGTGGATGCGCTCCATGAAATCCGCGTTGGCCAGCAGCGGCGCGAAGTACTGGCGATGCAGCAGCGACACACGGCAGTCGGGGCTCAACTGCGCGGTGAAGCTGCGCCGGTGGGCGCGAACCAGCGTGTTTTCGCCGATGAGTTCACCCGGCAACGAGTGGCCGAGAATGAGTTCGCGTCCGCCGGGTTCGTGCAGCGTCTTGTACACGCGGCCGCAGTGCACGAAGGCGACGAAATCGCCCGGATCGCCCTTGAAGAACAACAGGCGATTGCCGTGTTCGGGCCAGGGCGCGAGATGCCGCTCGATGTGAGCGAGCAGGCTTTCCGGAAGATCGGCGAGTATCGGGATATTGCACAGCGTTCGACCGTTGACGAGGGCAGGCATGTTTTCCGTGCAAGGTTGTTTGACGATGCGGCCACCTAGCGAAAAACGCTGCCTTTGGCATTACGTGAAAATGAATGATGAAAATAACCAGATAATGGGAAAGTGATCCCGATATGGTTTTGCTTCGGCGCCAGGGACCTTTGGTCGACCGACATCGACAGCAGCGTGCCGGCGTAATCGCATCGCGGCGGCAGTCGCCATTTTTCATCGAAATGCCATTGGTTACGCTCGGCGGCGCGCCCGAAACGACGGATGAGGAGATGCCGGGGAATTAAAGTTTCCGTTCACAATAATCAAGAAAATTTACACGAAGCGATTATCTTTAAAACGGTGTTACGCGGGTAACAGCGCCATTCCCGGCACCGAATCGATTCTGTGTTTTCCATAAAAAAGGAAGGCACGGGATGACAACCTCGAACCAGCACGCTGTTTCGACGCCTGAGTCACCGGCGCAGCAGCTCGATCACACGTGGCGGGAAATGCAGGGGAAATTGCGGCGGCGCGCGCGCCTGTTGTGCAAGGGCGATATCCACCGCGCCGACGAACTGCTCTCCGATACCGCGCTCAAGGTCCACATCTACCTGCAACGTTCGCCCGAGCGCGTCCGGAACCTGGCCGGCTTTCTCTTTCTGGCGCTGAACCACGCGTTCCTCGACGGCGCGCGCCGCCGTGTGCGCGAAAGCGGCATGCTCGAATTCGATCCGGGCTGGGACGACGATCACACCGTCGAGCTGGCCGGCCACGCGCCGTCGGTGGAGCAGCAACTACTGCTCCGGCAACAGCTGCTGCGTCTCGAGCAGGTGTTGTCCACGCTCTCCTCGCAGCAGCAGATGCTGTTCACGCTGAAGTTCGAGGAGGACCGGCCCTATCTGCACATCGCGGCGACGCTCGGGATCAACGAGCCGCTGGCCAGGAAGCGTGTCGAGCTGCTGCGCCGGAAATTGCGCGAGGAACTCGCGTGAGCGCGTTCACGAACGCGAGCATGCAGCGTTCCTAACGGCATGCGCGGCGTCGATGGCCCGCCGTTCCTTCAATCGCATGCCGGAGCCGAGATCCGAGGAGGCCTCGTGGCAGACAAAGTCAATGAGCAGGTTACCGACGCGCTGACGCAGACCAATGTCAACGTCGTCGCGGGATCCCCGGCCCAGGCGCTGGGCATGCTTTACCAGATGTTCAGCCAGGCCGTCGGCATCTCGGCGCAGAACATGACGCAGCAGCAGGCGGCGCTGAACCAGATTTCGAACGCCGTCGTGTCGAAGGCGGTGGCCATGATCCTGTCCGTCGAAGCGTCGCCGAAGCCGGCATCGGGCGGCGCGGCGCAAGCTCCGGCGGCCGGGCCGCAGACGGGTTCCACGCATTAGTCGACTCTCGGGATACCTGAACCATGAACATGAAAGGCCTTTTGGGCGGGCGCGGCGACGGTGCGCCGCAGGCGCCGCACGATGGCGCGTCCGCGGCAGCAGGCGCAACGACGCCGGCCGACGCAACGACACCCGCCGATGTCGCGCCGCCCGTCGCGGCGCCGAAGGCCGGCGCGCGCGCATGGCCGGTCAACCGGCTGCGCAGGCTCACCGATGCGCTGAAGGTGCCGAACCAGGTCGCCGGTCCGGCCGGGGGCGGCGGTTCTGCGCTGCAGACCGTGCAGGCGATCAACGCGGAGGCGGCGTCCTACGCGACGACGCAGATCGCCGTCGGCCCGAACATGATGATCACGCAGGCGGGCGGGATGGTCGCGCAGGCGGCGGCCAACTACTTCGAGGCGTCGACGTCGCTGGCGATCGCGGGCAAGAGCGTGCTGATGAAGGACCTGGCGCAGAAGACCATCGACGAGAACGTGCGCGGGATGGCGATGGATGCGGTGGGCCTGCTGTTGACCGACCTGTTCGTCGCGACGGCGGCGGTCGTCGCGGGTGCCGCGGAGGCGATCGAAGGCGAGGCCGCGAGCATCGCGCTCGACAAGATCGACGAGAGCCTGCAGCGGTATCAGGCGCTGCTGGACAAGAAGGGTGCGTAGCGCGCGACCGCGCGCGGCGACCAGGAATCAATCGACACGACCCGCCGGGCCGTCAGGCCCGCCGCGGGATGTGAGCGGCGGGAACGACGCGTGTCCGCTTTCGCGGACACGTCGCGGCCCCGCCACCGGCAGTCCCATCGAGTCAAGTGAGGAACCCATGCCCTACGACATTCAGAACGTACAAGGTCCCGCGCCGCTGGTGGTTGGCGAGCGCATCTGGGGAGACGCGGCGGAAATCGATTTCGGCGCGATGACGAGCTGCATCGCGCTCGTCGAGCAGACGCCGGGCCAGCCGGCGTCGGTGCGCGCGATCCATCTGTCGATCGTCAGCGACGACGGTACGAAGGTGTACGACCCGTCGGCGAACGTGGCCGGGCAGGTCGAGACGATCATGCAGCAGAGCGGCGACCTGCGTACCTGCCTCGGGCGCATCGATCTCTGGCAGGCCAGCGAGTCGCAACAGCTGCGGGATTTCTTCGCCGCGCTGATGCTGAGCCTCGACATGCAGAACTGGGTGCCGTTGCCGGACGGCAACCTGCGGGTGCGGATCAACGGCGGCGTGATCCAGTATCGGCAGGGCGCCGGCCCATGGACGAACGCGTAGCCGGCGCGACCGGTTGAAGCCGGCGCCCGCCGTCCGGGCGGGCACCGGTGCAACACGGGCGTGTCGTCCCGTGCCGCTCGCCGCCCGCGCGCCCCCCAGCTTTTTGCTCATCAACACCAACAAAAATCATCATTTCGCCGCAAGCGGCGTGTCAGCAGAATGTCTCCATTCCAGCTCGAGCGACAGCACGCGCGTCGCGCCGAGCCGCACTTCAGAAGGAGACAGCCGTGGCAGTCGAAACAACCTCAATCGATACGCTCGTCGTCGGCGCCGGTCAGGCCGGCGTGGCCATGAGCGAGCACCTGGGCAAGCTGGGCGTGCCGCATCTCGTGCTGGAGCGCAGCCGCATCGCCGAACGCTGGCGCACGGGGCGCTGGGATTCGCTGGTCGCGAACGGCCCCGCGTGGCACGACCGCTTCCCGGGGCTCGAATTCGACGGCCTCGACCCCGACGCATTCGCGTCGAAAGACCAGGTCGCGGACTACTTCGAAGCGTATGCGCGCAAGTTCGACGCGCCGATCCGCACCGGCGTCGAGGTGAAGCGGGTCGTGCGCAATACGGGCAAGCCGGGTTTCGTCGTCGAGACCTCCGACGGCACGATCGAGGCGAACCGCGTGGTCGTCGCGACGGGGCCGTTCCAGCGCCCGGTGATTCCGCCGATCGCACCGGACGATGCGCGCCTCGTGCAGCTTCATTCCGCCGACTACCGCAACCCGGGCCAGCTCCCGGACGGCGCGGTGCTCGTGGTCGGCGCGGGTTCGTCGGGCGTGCAGATCGCCGACGAGCTGCAGCGCGCGGGCCGCCGGGTCTACCTGTCGGTGGGCCCGCACGACCGCCCGCCGCGCGCGTATCGCGGCCGCGACTTCTGCTGGTGGCTCGGCGTGCTCGGCGAATGGGACAAGGAAGTCGCGACGCCCGGCCGCGAACACGTGACGATCGCGGTGAGCGGCGCGCGCGGCGGCCATACGGTCGATTTCCGCAAGCTCGCGAACCAGGGCGTGACGCTCGTCGGGCTGACGAAGTCGTTCAGCGGCGGCGTGGCGACGTTCGAGCGCGACCTCGCGATCAATCTCGCGCGCGGCGACGAGAACTACCTGTCGCTGCTCGACGCGGCCGACGCCTATGCGGCCCGCAACGGCCTCGACCTGCCGGCCGAACCCGACGCCCGCCACATCCTGCCGAACCCCGACTGCGTCGCGCACCCGATCCTCGCGCTCGATCTCCCCGGCGCGGGCGTCACGTCGATCGTCTGGGCGACGGGATATGCGGTCGACTACGGCTGGCTGAAGGTCGATGCGTTCGACGCGAACGGCAAGCCGCAGCACCAGCGCGGCGTGTCGAAGGAGCCGGGCATCTATTTCCTCGGGCTGCCATGGCTGTCGCGGCGCGGCTCCAGCTTCATCTGGGGCGTGTGGCACGACGCGCGGCACATCGCCGATCACATCGCGACGCAGCGCACCTACCTCGAATACCACGACGCATCGCAGCGCCGCTCGGCATCGCGTCCGGAGCCGGGCGGCGCCGCGTCGCAGGCCGACGCGCGGCCGCTCGCCGACGCGGTCAACTGACCGACCCCATGCTGCCTGCCGTACCGCGATGGTGTTCGCGCCCGGTGCGGCGGCGTGCCCCCTGACGACTGAAGGATTTCGATGAGCCAACCGACCCATACCCGTATCCGCATGTTCAACACGAAGGATACCTACCCGAACCAGACGCTCGACAACGACCTGTGCCAGGCCGTGCGGGCCGGCAACACCGTCTACGTGCGCGGCCAGGTCGGCACCGACTTCGACGGCAACCTGGTCGGCCTCGGCGACCCGCGCGCGCAGGCCGAGCAGGCGATGAAGAACGTCAGGCAGTTGCTGGAGGAAGCCGGCAGCGACCTCACGCACATCGTGAAGACGACGACCTACCTGATCGACCCGCGTTATCGCGAGCCGGTGTACCAGGAAGTCGGCAAGTGGCTGAAGGGCGTGTATCCGATCTCGACGGGGCTCGTCGTGTCCGCGCTCGGCCAGCCGCAGTGGCTGATGGAAATCGACGTGATCGCCGTGATTCCGGACAACTGGCAGCCGAACCGCGCATAGGAGGCGACATGACTTTTTCCATCGTGGGGCGCTGCCCGGAGACGGGCCAGCTCGGCATCGCGATCAGCTCGTCGAGCATCGCGGTGGGCGCGCGCTGCCCGTGGGTGCGTGCGGGCGTCGGCGCCGTCGCGACGCAGAACATCACGCTGCCGGCGCTCGGCCCGCAGATCCTCGACCTGATCGAGCACGAACAGCTCGCGCCCGCCGCGGCGCTCGACCGCGCGCTCAGCGCGAACGGCTGGAGCCAGTACCGGCAGGTCACGGTGATCGACGGGCAGGGGCAGGCGGCGTGTTTCACCGGCAAGGAAGCGCTCGGCACGCATCACGCGGTGCGCGGCGAACAGTGCGTGGCGGCCGGCAACCTGCTGGCTTCGCCGGACGTGATCGACGCGATGGCGCGCGCCTTCGAGCAGGCACCCGGCCTGCTCGCCGATCGCCTGCTCGCCGCGATGCACGCGGCGATCGCGGCCGGCGGCGAGGCGGGGCCGGTGCACTCGGCCGCGCTGAAGGTGGCCGGCGACGTGACCTGGCCGATCGTCGACCTGCGCGTCGACTGGGCCGAAGCCGATCCGGTCGGGCAGCTCGATGCGCTGTGGCGGGCGTATCGGCCGCAGATGCAGGACTACCAGGCGCGCGCGCTGAACCCGACCGCCGCGCCGAGCTACGGAGTACCGGGCGATGAATGACACGTCGAGCCGCGCGTTGCTCGAGCGGCTGATCGGTTTCGCGACGGTCAGCCGCGATTCGAATCTCGAGATGATCGGTTTCATCCGCGACTATCTCGCGGGCTTTGGCGTCGAGAGCGAACTGTTCTACAACGCGGAACGGACGAAGGCGAGCCTGTACGCGACGATCGGGCCGCGCGATCGCGGCGGCATCGCGCTGTCGGGCCATACCGACGTGGTGCCGGTCGACGGGCAGGCGTGGACGGTCGAGCCGTTCCGGCTGACCGAGCGCGACGGCCGCCTGTACGGGCGCGGCACGGCCGACATGAAGGGCTTCATTGCGTCGGCGCTCGCGGCCGTGCCGGCGTTCGTCGCGCGGCCGCTACGCGTGCCCGTGCATCTCGCGTTCTCGTACGACGAGGAAGTCGGCTGCCTCGGCGTGCGGCCGATGCTCGACGCACTGGCCGCACGCCCGCACCGGCCGCGCCTGTGCCTGATCGGCGAGCCGACCGAGCTGAAGCCGGTGCTCGGCCACAAGGGCAAGCTCGCGATGCGCTGCCACGTGAAGGGGGCCGCGTGCCATTCGGCGTATGCGCCGTCGGGCGTCAACGCGATCGACTATGCGGCGAAGCTGATCGGCCGGCTCGGCGAGATCGGCGCGGCGCTCGCGCGGCCCGAACGGCACGACGGCCGTTTCGATCCGCCGTTCTCGACCGTGCAGACGGGGTTGATCAAGGGCGGCCGCGCGCTGAACATCGTGCCGGCCGAATGCGAGTTCGACTTCGAGGTGCGTGCGCTGCCGGATTTCGACGCGCACGACGTGCCGCGCAAGCTGCAGGACTATGCGGAATCCGAACTGTTGCCGCGAATGCGTGCGGTGCGGCCCGACACCGACATTCGATTGCAGCCGCTGGGCGCGTATCCGGGGCTGGCCACTGCGCCGGACAGCGAGGCCGCGCGCCTGCTCGCGATGCTGAGCGGTTCCGATGCGTTCGGCACGGTCGCATTCGGCACCGAGGGCGGGCTGTTCGGGCAGGCCGGGATTCCGGCCGTGGTGTGCGGGCCCGGCAGCATGGACCAGGGGCACAAGCCCGACGAGTTCGTCACGCTCGACCAGCTGCATGGGTGCGACGCGATGCTGAGTCGTCTGGCTGCGTATCTGTCGTCGGCCGCCTGAAGTCGTCACTGCAAACACGCCCGCACCGCCTCGCGCGGTGCGGGCGTGTTTGCGCGTCTTATCTCGCCGTTTCCGCGACGATCTGCGCGAGCCGCTCGCGGCAGAAGTCGACGAACGACTGCGCCTGCTTCGTGAGCTGGCCGCGCTTCAACCGCGCGCTCACGAGCCCCGACGGGCTCACCGTTTCGCTGAGGCCGATCGTCACGACCCGCTGGCCGTCGTATGTGTATTCGGAATGCGGGCGCGTGACGAGCAGCGAGAAGCCGAACCCCTGGCCGACCATCCCGCGCACCATCTCGATCGACGGCGACCCGAACACGATGTTCGGCGTCAGCCCGAGTTCGTGAAAGAGGCTGACGAAATACGTGCGGCTCGGCTGCACGTCGAGCAGGATCATCGGCTCGACGCAGAGGTCGCGCAACGACACGTGTGCCTGGCCCGCGAACCGGTGGTTCTCCGGCAGCAGCACGTACGGCTGCTGCGGCGGCATCAGCGGCTCGGTCTCGATCGTGCCGTCGAGATCGTGGTCGTACATGAGCGCGAGATCGAACGTGCCGGACGTCAGGCCCTGCACGAGTTCCTGCTGGTCGCCGTCGCGCAGCCGGATGTTCACGCCCGGGTAGCGCTCGCGAAAGCCCGCGATCAGTTGCGGCAGGTAGAGCGGCGCGACCGTCTCGAAGCAGCCGATGTCGATCTGCCCGGTGATCACGTCGTTGTCGGCGAGCGCGTTCTGTTCGAATTCGTGCGCGATGCGCAGCAGCTCCTGCGCTTTCCGGTAGAAGCGCGTGCCGCCCGGCGTCAGCGATACGCCCTGCGCATGATGACGAATGAACAGCTTCACGCCGAAGCTTTCTTCCAGCCCCTTGATCGCGCTGGAGATCGACGGCTGCGCGATGAAGAGCTGGCGCGAGGCCTCGGCCACGCTGCCGGATTCCACCGTCGTCACGAAGTATTTCAGTTGCCGCAAAGTGTAGTGAGCCACACGCACCTCTGATGCACGGCCCCGGCGTGCCGCCCGGGCGCAATCTGTCCATGGTTGTGCGTAGCACCTTACCTGAAAGGCCCCGGCGCCGGAATTTCCGCTGCAGAGCTTTTTCGTATGTCCCGGAAATATTTTTAGTATTTTCCGGTCGCGATACCCGTGGCGCACCATCGTCTCCAACCTGGATCGCGACGATCACCACGATCACGAAGCGGCCGCACACGCGCCGGCGGGGCATGTCATCCGTCCCCGCGAGCGGTTCGTCCGCTGCGTTCGACTCCGCCGCGCGTGCACGCGGTGCGTCGTCGTTCGCGTATCCGGACCCGATTGCAGGCGCGCACCCCGACGCGCGCCGGCTGACACGGCACGCGCGCATCGCCGCGCAGGACAGGAGACTTCACCATGACGAACGCGGAACGCAATGCGTCCCCGATGATAGAGAAGCACACGATCGGCTACGTGCCGCCCGCCGAGCGCCACGGCAAGGTGCGCGACCTGTTCACGCTCTGGTTCGGCGGCAACATCGCGCCGCTGCCGATCGTGACCGGCGCGCTCGGCGTGCAGATGTTCCACCTGAACCTGCTATGGGGCATCGTCGCGATCGTCGTCGGCCAGGCGGTGGGCGGCGTGCTGATGGCGCTGCATTCGGCGCAGGGGCCGCAGATGGGCATCCCGCAGATGATCCAGAGCCGCGCGCAGTTCGGCTCGTGGGGTGCGCTGCTCGTGACCGTGATCGCGGCCGTGATGTACGTCGGCTTCTTCGCGTCGAACATCGTGCTCGCCGGCAAGTCGGTGCACGGCATCGCGGCGTCGGTGCCGGTGCCCGTCGGCATCGTGATCGGCGCGGTGGGTTCGGGGCTGATCGGGATCGTCGGATACCGGTTCATCCACATCCTGAACCGGATCGGCACGTGGGTGCTCGGCATCGGCATCGTCGTCGGCTTCTGGATGATCCTCGCGCACGTGACGACCGACGATTTCCTGACGCGCGGCGGCTTCGACTTCGCGGGCTGGCTCGCGACGGTGTCGCTGTCGGCGTTGTGGCAGATCGCGTTCGCACCGTACGTGTCGGACTATTCGCGCTATCTGCCGGAAAACGTCGGCGTGGCGTCGACGTTCTGGGCGACCTACCTCGGCTGCACGATCGGCTCGACGCTCGCGTTCATCTTCGGCGCGGTCGCGGTGCTCGCGGTGCCGGCCGGCGCCGACACGATGGATGCGGTCAAGCAGGCGACCGGCCCGCTCGGCCCGCTGATGCTCGTGCTGTTCCTGCTGAGCGTGATCAGCCACAACGCGCTGAACCTGTACGGCGCGGTGCTCGCGGTGATCACGTCGGTGCAGACGTTCGCGTACAAATGGATTCCGACCGCGAAGGCGCGCGCCGTGGTGTCGGTCGTGATCTTCGTCGCGTGCTGCTACGCGGCGATCGGCGCGTCGACGAACTTCGTCGGCAACCTCGTCGATCTCGTGCTCGCGCTGCTCGTCGTGCTGGTGCCGTGGACCGCGATCAACCTGATCGACTTCTACGTGATCCACAAGGGCAAGTACGACATCCAGTCGATCTTCATGGCCGACGGCGGGATCTACGGCCGCTTCAACCCGCAGGCGCTGCTCGCGTATGCGATCGGCATCCTCGTGCAGATCCCGTTCATGAACACGCCGATGTATGCGGGCCCGATTCCCGCGCATCTCGGCGGCGCGGACCTGTCGTGGCTCGTGGGGCTCGCGCTGACGTCGCCGCTGTACTACTGGCTCGCGACGCGCGACAGCGCGTATCGGCGCCGGCAGACGGGGGCGACGATGCCGCCGACGGCGGCGCGGTAAACCGGGCGTCGTTCGGCGCGATGAAATGAAAATGCCGCCGCATCGGTTGCGATGCGGCGGCCGGGAAAGGCGGGAGCGGGGCGGCAGGCGGGTTCAGGCACGCGGCGTGCCGCGACGCGAACCTGCCTGCCCGCGGATCAGACCACCGCCGAGCGCGCCACCCGCACCGGCACCGACTTGTACGACGGCGTGCCGCTTTCCTTGTCGATGTAGTCGAGCGGCACGAGCACGTTCGCTTCCGGGTAGTACGCGCCGACCGAACCCGGCGCGATGTCGTACTCGATCGCGGTGATCTTCTCGAGACGCAGCGTGCGGCCCGAGGCGGTGATCGTCTCGATGTCGACGAGGTCGCCGTGTTCGAGCCCGTACTTCGCGAGATCGGCCGGGTTCATGAACAGCACGTCGCGACGCCCGAACACGCCGCGATAACGATCGTCGAGCCCGTAGATCGTCGTGTTGTACTGGTCGTGGCTGCGCAGCGTGATGAGCCGCAGCACCTGCTCGCCGCCGAGCACGTCGGCATCCTCCTTCACGCCCTTGTAGACCGAGAACATCGCCTTGCCGGTCGGCGTCGGCCACACGCGCTGGGTGGGCGGCAGCGGCAGCCGGAAACCGCCCGGCGTGCGGATGCGCTCGTTGAACGCCTCGAAGCCGTCCACCGTGCGGTCGATCAGGTCGCGGATGCGGTCGTAGTCGGCGATCAGGTCGAGCCATGCGACCTTGCTGTTCGGCAGCGTCGCATGCGCGATTCCCGCGACGATCGCGGGCTCCGAGCGCAGCTGGTCGGACGCCGGCTTGAGCTTGCCGGCCGACGCGTGGACCATCGACATCGAATCCTCGACGGTGATCGACTGGCGGCCGGTGGCCTGCATGTCGAGTTCGGTGCGGCCGAGCACCGGCAGGATGAAGGTTTCCTTCGCGACCAGCAGGTGCGAGCGGTTCAGCTTCGTGCCGAGATGCACGCTCAGGTCGAGCTTCGCCATCGCCGGGAACGACTGTTCCGGATCGGGCAGCGCGACCGCGAAGTTGCCGCCGAGGCACAGCAGCGCCTTCGCGGTGCCGTCGATCATCGCCTGCATCGCCTGCACCGCGTCGTGCCCGTGATGCGCGGGCGGCGTGAAGCCGCACACGTCCTCGATCTTCTTCAGGAACTCGGCCGACGGCTTCTCGGTGATGCCGACCGTGCGGTTGCCCTGCACGTTCGAATGGCCGCGCAGCGGGCACACGCCGGCGCCAGGCTTGCCGATGTTGCCGCGCATCAGCAGCAGGTCGGCGATCAGGCGCACGGTTGCGGTGCCCTTGTTGTGCTGCGTGACGCCCATCCCGTACGTGATGATCGTCGCGTTCGACTTCGCGTACGCGAGCGCGACCTGTTCGAGCTGGGCCTGGCTGAGGCCGCTCGCGCGTTCGATGTCGTCCCACGACGTGGCTTCGAGGTCGGCCGAGAACGCGTCGAAGCCGTCGGTGTGCTGCGCGATGAAATCGCGGTCGAGCACGTTGCCTTGCTCGGCTTCGAGCTTCAGCAACGCCTTCATGATGCCCTTCAGCGCGGCCGCGTCGCCGCCGGCATCGACCTGGTAGTACGTCGATGCGATCCGCGTCGAGCCGAACGACGCCATCTCGATCATGTCCTGCGGGTCCGCGAAGCGTTCGAGCGCGCGCTCGCGCAGCGGGTTGAACACGATGATCGGCACGTTGCGACGCGAGCACTCGTGCAGCGTGCCCATCATCCGCGGGTGGTTCGTGCCGGGGTTGTGGCCGATCGAGATGATCAGCTCGCAGTGGTCGAAATCCTCCAGCGACACGGTGCCCTTGCCGATGCCGATCGACTGCGGCAGGCCGACGCTGGTCGGCTCGTGGCACATGTTCGAGCAGTCGGGGAAGTTGTTGGTGCCGAGCTCGCGCGCGAACAGCTGGTACAGGTACGCGGCTTCGTTCGATGCGCGGCCCGACGTGTAGAACTCGACCTGCTCGGGCGGCAGCGCGCGCAGCACTTCGCCGATGCGGGCGAACGCATCGTCCCATGCGATCTCGCGGAACGTGTCCGTCGCGCGATCGTAGACGAGCGGATGCGTGAGCCGGCCCATGTTCTCCAGTTCGTAGTCCGACATGCGCAGCAGCGACGACACGGTGTTCGCGGCGAAGAACTCGGGCGTCACGCGCTTGGTCGTCGCTTCCCACGTGACGGCCTTCGCGCCGTTCTCGCAGAACTGGAACGTCGACTTGTGTTCCTTGTCGGGCCACGCACAGCCGGGGCAGTCGAAGCCGTCGGGCTGGTTGGTTCGCATCAGCACGATCGGCGCCTCGATGGTCTCCATCTGGGTGCGCACCGCGTCGGCTGTCGCGCGAAGCGCGCCCCAACCGCCGGCGGGCCCGTCGTACTTCCTGATGCCTGGCACTTCGCGTCGATTTGTCATGGTGAATCTCCAATAGCCGGGCCCGGTGCGGGTGGCTCGGTTGCGCCGTGTCGCGGCGTGGGGCGGCTCCGTCCGGCGGACGGAGCCGGTCATGCGTGCCCCGGGTTGCAGGGCATGCGTTGTTTTAGTGGGCGTCCTTCTTCGCGCCTGACGACTTCTTGCCGGGCTTCGCCGCGGGCGGCGGGGCGTCGGCGGGCGTGTCGTCCGGCTTCGCGTCTGCTGCCTTGGCGGCCTTGCCGTTGGGCTTGACCTTGCCGTCGGCTTCCTTCGTCTCTTTCGCTCCCTTCGCTTCAGGCGCGGCGAGCTTGTTGAACTTCACTTCGTCGCTGTCCTTGTCGTAGTCGACCTCGCACTTGTCGCCCGACTTCAGCCGGTCGGCGAGGATCTCCTTGGCGAGCCGTGTCTCGATGGTCTGACGGATCTGGCGCTTCAGCTCGCGCGCGCCGAACTCCGGCTGGTAGCCGGCTTCGGTCAGGTGCTCGACGAGCGAATCGCCCATCACGAGCGTGATGTCCTGCGCGGCGGCCGTGCGGACCACGCGGTCGAGCTGGATCTGCACGATCGAGCGGATGTTCTCCTTCGACAGCGCGTGGAAGACGATCACCTCGTCGATGCGGTTCAGGAACTCGGGGCGGAAATGGCCCTTCAGCACCTGCATCAGTTCCTCGCGGATCGCCTTGTCGGTCTTGCGCGCGGCTTCCGGCTGCGTGAGGTTGTCCATGATGATCGCGGCGCCGAGGTTGCTCGTCGCGATGATGATCGTGTTGCTGAAGTCGACCACGCGGCCCTTGCCGTCGGTCAGGCGGCCGTCGTCGAACACCTGCAGCAGCACGTTGTACACATCCGGGTGCGCCTTCTCGATCTCGTCGAGCAGGATCACGCTGTACGGGCGGCGCCGCACGCGCTCGGTGAGCTGGCCGCCTTCGTCGTAGCCGACGTAGCCGGGCGGCGCGCCGATCAGCCGCGCGACCGCGTGCCGCTCCATGTACTCGGACATGTCGATGCGGATGATCGCCTGCTCGTCGCCGAACACGGTCTCGGCGAGCGCCTTCGCGAGCTCGGTCTTGCCGACGCCCGTCGGCCCGAGGAACAGGAACGTCGCGATCGGCCGGTGCGTCTGGCCGAGCCCCGCGCGCGACAGCCGCACGGCATCGCTGACGGCCACCACCGCGTCGCTCTGGCCGACCACGCGCTCGCGCAGTTGCTCTTCCATCTTCAGCAGCTTCTGGCGTTCTTCCTGCGTGAGTTCGGACACGGGGATGCCGGTCAGGCGCGACACGACCTCGGCCACGGATTCGACCGTCACCTCGAGCGTCTCGGAGCCCGTCTTGCGCTGCCACGCCTCCATCTTCTCGTCGACGGCCTTCTGCTTCGCGTTGATCTGCTCCTCGAACTGCTTCGCTTCGTCGAAGCGCTTGCGCGAGGTCGCGTAGTCCTGCTCGCGCTTCAGTTGCGCGATCTGCGCTTCGCCTTCCTGAATGTCGACCGGGCGCGACGTCGCGCCGATCCGCACGCGTGCGGCGGCCTGGTCGATCAGGTCGATCGCCTTGTCGGGGAGGAAGCGCGACGTGATGTAGCGGTCGGCGAATTCAGCGGCCGCGACGAATGCGTCGTCGGCGAACGTCACCTGGTGATGCGCCTCAAGGCTGTCGCGCAGCCCGCGCAGGATCACGATCGTCTGCTCGACGCTCGGCTCCGGCACGAACACCGGCTGGAAGCGCCGCTCGAGCGCGGCGTCCTTCTCGATGTACTTCTGGTATTCGTTGAGCGTCGTCGCGCCGATCAGGCTCAGTTCGCCGCGCGCGAGCGCGGGTTTCAGCACGTTCGCGATGTCGAGGCCGCCTTCGCCGCCGCCCTGGCCGGCGCCGACGATCGTATGCAGCTCGTCGATGAACAGGATCAGTTCGTCCTGCTTCGCCGTGACTTCGTCGATCAGCTGCTTCGCGCGCTCCTCGAACTCGCCGCGATACTTGGCGCCTGCCACCATCGAGTTGATGTTGACTTCGACGAGCCGCTTGTCGCGCAGCACCTCGGGCACGTCGCCGTTGACGATCCGCTGCGCGAGCCCTTCGACGATCGCCGTCTTGCCGACACCCGGCTCGCCGATCAGCACCGGGTTGTTCTTCTTGCGGCGCGCGAGCACCTCGATCGTGCTCTCGATTTCCTGCGCGCGGCCGAGCACGGGGTCGAGCTTGCCCTGGCGCGCGATCGCGGTGAGGTCGCGGCCGAACTTGTCGAGGTTCGGCGTGCCGGTCGGCGCATCGACGCGGCCGTCCTCGGCACCCTTGCCGACCACCTTCACGACTTTCTGGCGCAACGCCTCGGGCGTCACGCCGTATTTCTTCAGCAGCGTGCCGGCGACGCTGTCCGGCACCGACGCGAGCCCGATCAGCAGGTGCTCGGGGCCGATGTACGAATGGCCGAGATCGCGCGACGCCTGGAACGCGTATTGCACGGCCTTCTTCACGCGCGGCGAGATCGACAGCTTGTCGAGCGGCGCATCGGGGTCGGCCGTGCCGGTGTGCGCGTGCTCGTCGATGTACGACCGGATGTCCTGCGGCGACAGCTTCAGTTCCTTCAGCAGCGCGGCGCACACGTCGGTGTCCGCGAGCGCGTAAAGCAGGTGTTCGGAATCGAGCTCGCTGCGGCGCAGCTCGTGCGCCTTCTCGGCCGCGCGCTGCAGCAGTTCCAGCGTCTGCTCGCTGAACGCGTCGGTCGGGTCGACCGATTCGCGCGGGACTTCGGCGGCGAGCGGCGATTCGTCACCGAGCCCGCCGAACAGCGACGACGAGCCGCCCCCGCCCAGCAGCGAATCGAACGGGTTCAGCATGCTTTGATGCCGCATCAGCTGACGGAAGTGGTAGTCGCAGATCGAGATGGTCTTGCGCTCGCCGTCCTGCATCACGGTTGCGCGCGCGACGGCCGGCCGGGCGTGGCAGATATCGCAAAGTGCGGGCATGGTGGTCTGGCTCCTGTCGGTGAAAGTGGGTCGAAGGGTGAAGTCCCGATGCGGTGCGGCGCTTGCGCGGCCCGACCGCGTATGCACGACATGAAGCAGGGCGGCACGGCGGCGCGCGGGCCGTGCCCGGGCTGTCGCGCAGTGCGCGCCGGCGTCGTGCGCGGTCGCGGTCAGGACGGCAGGCGTGCGTGCCGGGAGGAGCCCACGGCATCGCTTCGACTGCGTTCAAAATAGCGAATCGGCGGAGGCCATCCAAGACACAGTTCCACGCCGGCCCGGCCGCGAATTGCACCCTCGGATGCGGGCGCGCACGGGCGAAGAGGAGCACAGACGCGCGGATGCACGGCGGCGCGGGCGTGCGCGGCACGCGTAACGCGTGGTGACGGGAAAGCGGGGCGGGCGCCACGCGAACGGGGCGCGGTGCGACATGGGCGCGCAGGGCGCCGGTTGCAGGTGGATGGAGGGTGCCGCGGGTGGTCGGGCGCGATGGAAGCGCTGCAACGGGGACGTGCGGCGAGCGGCCGGATGCAGCCACGCACGCACCGCGGACGATGCGTGCGTGGCGGCCGAAGGAGCAGGCGGGTTGCACGGTCCGGCGCGGACGGGGCGCAACCGCGGCGTGCCGCGGTCAGTCCGGGAGGGTCATCGCGAGCCGTTGCCGGGCGATCTGCTTCACGTCGGTTGACAGTGCCGCATCCGGCAGGCCATTGGCCCAGACGGAGAACGAATCCTCGATCAGGTTGCGCGTGTCGGGCGGCAACTCGGCCAGGACCAGCGACAGGACGGTGAACAGCACGGCGGTATCGCCGGCCTGGCGGCTCGCGTTCGCGTCGACCGCCTGCTTCAACTGGTCGACCGACGCCTGCAGCGCCTGTAATGCCTCATTCGACTCGCTCATCACACACTCCATGCAAAGTGGGCTCGATCGGCGACGAACATGCGGCCGGCGGTGCGGCCGGCCGCGCGCGACGCCCGGCGGGCATCGCGCGGACAGCCGAGGTCAGGCCGTTGGGTTGCCCTGCGGCGCGACGGCCACCGATGCTTCGCTCGTCAGCATCAGGAACGTGAACGTTTCGCGCAGGTACAGGCGGACGACCTTGTCGGTATGGCTCGTGTAGCCGATCGATACGTCTTCCCCGAGATGCAGCTCGTAATCGCCGCCACGCGTGGACAGCACGCAGCCGCCGCTGATCGCCGGCGCCCAGATGATCTCGCCGCTGACGATCCGTTTGATATGGCCGAGGACCGGATAACCCTGGTCGCGCGCCTCGCTGAGCGCCGTGTACGCATCCGAGCCGAGCACCACCGAATACGGGCCGTCGACGCCGGCCAGGCGGAGCGCCTCGAGCGCATCGCTGATCGCGTCGGGATACGCGCTGACGTCCGCCGGCAGCGTGAGCTTGCGGTTCGACGTGCCTTCGCGGATGCCGACGATGCCGGCGGCCCGGTAGCCGTCGAAGATCGCGTTGTCTTCGGCGAACGCGAGCCGCTGCGCGGCGTCCTTCGCCGGTTGCCAGTCGGCATCGCGCGCGCCGCGCTCGACACTGTCGATCGCATCGCGGCTCAACTCGAACGGCACCGTCAGCTCGACGATCGTGCGGACTTCGCGCAGCCGCGCGTTCACGTGCTCGCGCGGCGCGTCGACGGCGACCAGGTGCCCGGTGCCGACGGCCGACAGCTCGGGGCCTTCGGGGCCGTCGACATCGACGACGCGGCGGCCTGCCACCGATCGTTTGAACGTGCGTGCCACTTCCTCCTCGATTTGTTCCCAGGCGGAAGACGAGATCGGGGCGAGTTCGCGGTGCAGGTTATTCATGGATTTGGATTGCCTCACGTCAGCGGAAACACTTGATGGCGGGCCGATCGGCTGACGGGCTGTGCGTGATGCCAGCCTGCCGATCGCGGACGAAAATGAATATTAGCAGGCTCGATCGACACCGCTGCAGCACAAATCGAAACGACACCGTGCGGTCGCGCAACTGTGATGCAATTCGCGCGGTGTGGAGGTGGGCGAACACGGAATGCCGCGACCGGATTGCCGCGATACCCGGGGCGTGCCGGCGGCACCGTCGCCCGGGCCGCGTTCGACGCTGTGCGGAATCAATTCCGGTCGACGTCCTGTCGCGAGTCGTGCATTCTTACGAACATTCATCCAGCCGGGTGTCTGCCAGCAGGGGTTGGGCGGTCGTCGGAGCCCGGCCCGGAGGAATCATAGACGCAGCCTATTGATGCTTCACAACGAGTGGAGGTCGTTCATGGCATTACAACTCGTCTCGCCCGAAGACAAATACATGCTGAAGACGGGCGTCATCAATCACGAGGATGTGATCGGGCATTTGCGGCAGGTATTGAACGCGTTTGCCGCGAAGCCGGAGTACAGCAAGTTCTATATCGGCATCACCAGCGACCTGTACACCCGGCTGGCGAAACATCGCGCCACCAAGCCTGACTTCAAGCTGATGGCCCCGATCTATCTCGAAGCGCACAACCTGGTCGGGAACGCGTTCGACCGTCTGGAGCGCAAGGCCATCGAGACGTTCCGTACCGGCATCACGCACCCCCAATCCGGCGAACGGCTGCTGGCATGCAGCAACGGCCCGGGCGGGGCGTTGCCGAAGAACTGGCTCTATATTCTGGTGGGTTGAGTCGCGTGGGCGGCGTGCCGGGAATGCCAGCCTGCGCGCGTAACTGCCCATAAGCGGTGGCGCGGTGGAGGGGGCTGTTGCGCAGCGCTGCACGCGCGCTCCGGCCGACTGAACAGAGGCGGTTCCTGACACGCCCGGCGCGCGGTCGCGCGCCGGACGGCCATCGGTACCCTGCGTTACGACGGGATGCCTTTCAGCGAACCGATTTTCAGCGAACCGTCGCGATGCGGCGCGGACGGCGACGCTTCCGGCTGCGCGGCGTCGGCGGCCGGCGCCGCGCGATCGGCGAGCGCTTCGAGCAGGTCGGCGGACGGCACGAAGAACAGCGAGCCGGTGACCGCGCGGCTGTAGTCGAGCAGGCGGTCGTAGTTGCCGGGCGGGCGGCCGACGAACATGTTCTCGAGCATCTGCTCGATCGGCGCCGGCGAGCGCGCGTAGCCGATGAAGTAGGTGCCGAATTCGCCCGCGCCCGGGCGCCCGAACGGCATGTTGTCGCGCAGGATCTTCACTTCCTGGCCGTTCTCGTCGAGCGTGGTCAGCGAGCTGTGCGAGCACGACGGCTTCACGTCCGGCGCGAGTTCGATATCCGACAATTTGGTGCGGCCGATGATGCGCTCCTGCGTCTCGACCGCGAGCGCGTTCCAGCCGGCCATGTCGTGCAGGTACTTCTGCACGATCACGTAGCTGCCGCCCGCGAATTCCGCGTCTTCGTCGCCGATCACCGTGAAGTCGACCGCCTCGCGGCCTTCCGGGTTCTCGGTGCCGTCGACGAAGCCGATCATCGCGCGCTGGTCGAAATTGCGGAAGCCGTGCACCTCGTCGACCACCGTGACGGCATCGCCGAGCGCGCCGAGCAGCTGCGTCGCGAGTTCGAAGCACAGGTCCATCGCTTCCGCGCGGATGTGCAGCAGGATGTCGCCCGGCGTCGCGACCGCGACGCGCTGCCCCGCGCCGAACTCGCGGAACGGATGCAGCGCGGCGGGGCGCGGGGCGCCGAACAGCGCGTCCCATGCGTCGGCGCCGAAGCCGCATACGCAGGTGAGGTTGCCGCCCGGCACGCGCTTGCCGACCGAGCGCACGAGCGCGGCGATGTCGCCGCACCACGAACGGATCGTGTCGGCGTGCTCGGCGCCGGGATTGATCGTCGCCACGAGGAAGATCGCGCTGCGCGTGATCGGGCTGTGAACGGCCTGGGAGAGCGGGCGAGGTGTCTGCATCGCGGGCTGCCGGTCAGTCATGTCGGGACGGGCGGGCCGTGGCGCGCGAAGGCGAACGGTTGAACTGTGTCATGCGACTGTTCTCTTTGTGTCATGCGGATGAAGGACGTTGCGCGTGCCTCGCGCAACGGGCCGCGGCGGTGGCGGCCGGCCGCGCGGCGCGTGACCGGCCCGCACCGCGTAACGTCGTCGAGCAAGCAATCTAGCAGCTTCGGCGGGGCTTTGGAACCCGTATCGCCGAACTGTCATGCGAATGTGTCAAACAGGGCCGGGTTTCGGGCGGCGCACGCGCAGCTGTACTCCTGGCGTGCGCGGCGCTGTGCTCTTGAGCGTGCGTGCCGCGTGCAGTAGATTAGGTTCCGCTGCGCCCGCCGACGAGGAGCGTCATCATGAACCTGCTGGAAGCGATGCGTGTGTATGTCGCGGTGGTCGAGCGTGGCGGCCTGTCCGGCGCGGCGTCCGAACTGCGGCTCGACGAAGCGCAGGTGAGCGAACGGATCGACTGCCTCGAACGGTATCTCGGCTGTCGCCTGCTGCTGTGCCGCGAGCACGACGACGTGGCCTGCTCCGATGCGGGCGTCGCGTTCCACGTATGCTGCCGCCGGACGCTGTCCGCGGTCGAGCAGGCGATCGGCGCGGCCGGCGCGCACGCGCCGGCGGTGCCGGATGCGCCTGACGCGGCCGACGCACCCGACGCACCCGATAGCGGGACCGTGCATGCTGCCGCGCGCGACGCGGCGTTCCCGCCACCCGGCGCCGTTCAAGTTTCCTCAACGCGACTGTCACCTTGAATACGACCACCGTTCCCCGCTCGCCGGCCGAGCGCATTCGCCGCCGCTTCGGCCATTTCCTTCACGCGGCCGAGCTGGCCGGGCTGATCGTGATCGGGCTCGCGACCGCCTTCGCGATGGCGCAGGAAGCGTGGAAGGTCGTGCTGGCGGGCGAAGTGTCGCTGACCGACCTGCTGCTGATGTTCCTGTACCTGGAAGTGCTCGCGATGGACGTGCGTTACCTGCGGCTCGGCCGGCTGCCCGTGCGGTTTCCGCTGTTCATTGCGATGACGTCGCTCGCGCGCGACCTGATCCTGCGCGGGGCGACCGACAGCCCCGAGCGGATGCTGATGACGACGTTCGGAATCGTGCTGCTCGCGGTGGGCGTGCTGATCCTGAGTTTCGGCCAGCATCGCTTTCCGGCGGACGTCGACGATGTCGAGGACGATGTGCATGCGCGCCGGTGAGGAGCGGGTGGCGTGCCGCATCCGGCGCGGCGGTTGTAAGCGGCCAATGCGGCCAATGCGGCCAAAGCGGCCAAAGCGGCCAAAGCGGCCAAACTGATCAAACTGACCAACCAACCGGGCGAGGTATCGAATGACCAGGCAACTGATCGTCGCCGTGTTCGGCAGCGTCGACACGGCCCGTCGGGCCGCGAGCGATTTCGGGGCGCTGTCGGACAAGCATGAGGGATTCCACATCGAGAACGGCGTCGTCGTCGAGAAGGACGCGACCGGCAAGCTCGCGGTGCTCGATGCCGAATCGCGGCCGTTCAAGGGCGGCGTGATCGGCGCGATCGCAGGCGGACTGCTCGGGCTGCTCGCCGGGCCGCTCGGCGTGGTCACCGGCATGGCGGCCGGCGCGGGGGCCGGCATTCTCGCGGAAGCGGCCGGCAACGCGCTGCTCGACGGCACGTTCGTCGAGACGATTGCGGCGCGGCTCGTGCCCGGCAGCGTCGCGGTCATCCTCGAAGCGAAGGAGGACACGCCGTTCTCGGTCGACAACGTCGTGACGGGATTCGGCGGCAAGGTGTTCCGCCAGGCGCTCGATTGAGACGCTTCCTTTCGGTCAGCTTCGGGAGAACCGCATGCGCATCGATCAATCGTACCGTCGCTTCGACATCGCGGCGACGTTGACGCCGCTGCCCGGCAGCGGCAAGCGCGCGATCGCGACCGTCGACGTGACGACCGACGATCCGGCCCGCGTCGCCGATCTCGGCACCGGGCAATTCCTGCAGATCCGCAAGTGGGTCGAGTCGAACGACGTCGCGTGGCTGACGGTGGTGTTCGAGGAGTGCAAGGTCGCGATCGACCACTACGCGGACAACGTCGACGACGCTTGATCGCACGCGAGGCCCGAGCATGACCGGGCTTCGCGTGATGGCCGCCCGCCGGACGGCGGCAATACGCGAGCCCATGCTCCTGCATGTGCGCCCGGTGAATGGCCCCGCGCCGGGCCGTTCCGCCGCGTTCGAATCTGTTCACCACGCCAACCGGATTTGGCGTTTCCTCGCCAAACTGTCACTTACATTCGTCGAAATGACGCAGTAGGATGCCGAACCTTGTCTTGATGAGATTCGCGTTGCTATCCGCCTTCAATTTCGATAACGGACGAGGTTCGAACCGGGCCCCCCGCGCCCGGGCACGGCTATCCGGCTTCGTGCACCGGCGCGGCCATGCCGCCCGTGCAGTGCAGGCCGGTTCACCGCTGGCGGGGCGAGGCGGATGAAGCTCTACGAGAAATTTGCAAACGACGTAGAGAGACTCATCCGGCAAGGCGTATATCGACACGGCGATCGTGTGCCGTCGGTGCGGCAGGCGAGCCAGCAGCACCGGATCAGCATCACGACCGTGCTGCACGCGTATCTGCTGCTGGAAAGCCGCGGGCTGCTCGAAAGCCGCCCGCAGTCCGGCTATTTCGTGAACCTGCGGCGCGACGACGGCCATGCGCCGGTGCGCGAGTTGCGGCCGTCGAAGCCGATCGCGATCTCGTCGTCGGTGGACGTGAGCCGGCTCGTGCTGTCGACGCTGCGCGCGATCGGCACCGACGACGCAGTGCCGCTCGGCTCGCCGTACCCGGATCCGAGCCTGTTCCCGTTCGAGAAGCTGAACCGCTATGCGTATGCGGCCGGCCGCGACAAGTCGCTGTGGGGCGTGACGGACGGATTGCCGCCCGGGCATCCGCGGCTGATCCGGCAGATCGCACGCCGCTACCTGGAAAACGGGATGTCGGTGGACCCGAACGAGATCATCGTGACGGTCGGCGCGACGGAGGCGATCAACCTGTGCCTGCAGGCGGTGGCGAAGCCGGGCGACACGATCGCGGTGGAATCGCCGACGTTCTACGCGATGCTGCACGCGATCGAGCGGATGGGGATGAAGGCGATCGAGGTGGCCACGCATCCGGAATACGGGATCGACATCGCCGCGCTGGCCGCGATCGCGAAGTCGCAACCGATCGCCGCGTGCATGGTGATGCCGAACTTCCAGAACCCGCTCGGCTTCCAGATGCCCGACGAACGCAAGCGCGAACTGGTCGAGTTCGCCGCGAAGGCCGACCTGCCGGTCATCGAGAATGGTGTGTACAACGAACTGTACTTCGGCAACATGCATCCGAGCACGCTGAAGTCGTTCGACCGCCACGACATCGTGCTGCATTGCGCGTCGTTCTCGAAGAGCCTGACGGCCGCCTACCGGATCGGCTGGGCGCTGCCGGGCCGTTATCGCGAGCAGGTCGAGAAGCTGAAATTCCTGAACACGCTCGCGACGCCGTCGTTGCCGCAGCTCGCGATCGCGGAGTTTCTCGAACGCGACGGCTACGAGCATCATCTGCGGCGGATTCGCAAGGCGTATGCGCAGCAGGCGAACCTGATGCGCACGATGGTGTCGCGGTTCTTCCCGGAAGGCACGCGCATCTCGAGCCCGGCGGGGGGATACGTGCTGTGGGTCGAGTTGCCCGCGCAGGTCGACGCGATGCGGCTGTACCAGCTCGCGCTGGAGCAGGGCATCACGATCGGGCCCGGCTACATGTTCTCGATCGCGGACAGCTACCGGAATTTCATCCGCCTCAACTACAGCAGCCCTTGGTCGCCGGAGATCGAGCAGGCGGTCGTGACCGTCGGCAAGCTCGCCGCCTACTGCGTCGACTGACCGTACCGCCGCGCGTTGGGCGCGGCGCGTGGCGTCATGTCACGTCACGTCAGCCGGTACGACTGCGCGCCCGTTCCCGCGAGCGTGCCGCCGTCGACGATCAGGTATTCGTTGCGGATCGGCTTGCCGTCGAACCAGCACTGCAGGATCTCCAGCGTGCCGGCCGCATAGCGTGCCTGCGCGGACAGCGACGTGCCGGAGATGTGCGGGGTCATCCCGTTGAACGGCATCGCACGCCAAGGGTGATCGGCCGGCGCCGGCTGGGGAAACCACACGTCGCCGCCGTAGCCCGCGAGATGTCCGGACGTGACGGCATTCACGACCGCATCGCGGTCGACCAGCTTCGCGCGCGCGGTGTTGATCAGGTACGCGCCGCGCTTCATGCGCGCGATCATCGCCGCGTCGAACAGGTGCTCGGTCGACGGGTAAAGCGGGATCTGCAGGTTGACGATGTCGACGGCGCTCGCGAGCGAAGCGGCATCGGCGTGATACGTGAGCGCGAGTTCCTGCTCGACCGACGCGTCGAGCCGGTGGCGCTGCGTGTAGTGCAGCTGCAGGCCGAACGGCTTCAGCCGGCGCAGCACGGCGAGCCCGATGCGCCCCGCGCCGACCGTGCCGAAATGCATGCCCTCGACGTCGTAGCTGCGCGACACGCAATCGGCGATGTTCCAGCCGCCTTGCTGCGCGATCGCATGCGACGGCAAGTAGTTGCGCACCAGCGCGAGCGTCGTCATCACCACGTGCTCGGCCACGCTGATGCTGTTCGAGCCGGTGACTTCGGCGACGGTGACATGCGCGCGAGCGGCGGCGTCGAGATCGACGTGATCGGAGCCGATGCCGGCCGTCAGCGCGAGCTTCAGCTTCGGCGCGCGGGCGATCCGTTCGGCCGTCAGGTACGCGGGCCAGAACGGCTGCGAGATCACCACGTCCGCTTCGGGCAGCCGGCGCTCGAATTCGGAATCGGGGCCGTCCTTGTCGCTCGTGACGATCAGCGTGTGGCCGTGCGCTTCCAGATAGCCGCGCAACCCGAGCGCGCCGGACACCGAGCCGACGAGTTCGCCGGGCCGGAAGCCGGGCGGGCCGGCCGGCGTCGGCGCGGTTTGCCCGTCCGCGTAGCGCGTGATGACCGGAATCGCATCGCGCACGTAGCGCGGCGGGTAGCCGTCGACCGGATCGGGGTAGAGCACGCACAGGACGGTGGCCATCGGGTAGCACTCCTGGTGAAGGGGGGATGCGGCACGCGGATTGCGCAGGACGCGCGACGTGCCCTCGCAGGCAACGGGTGTGTTGCGCCGCAACGTTGATGACGTTCTACGCCCGTCATGGCTCGCGTACAAGCTACAGTCGGTGTTTGCGTGCGCTGCGGAGGCGTCTGTACCTGTTCTTTTCAAATGGGATGTCGATAATGGGATCCTTACCTGACTCTCAGGGAGCCACGTCATGACTGGAAGCGACGCTTCGTCTTCACGCCCCGACCTCACGCAAGGCATCGCGCTCGACGATCTCACCGACGGCGCGATGATCGAGGGCCATGTCGGCGATACCGCGGTGCTGCTCGTGCGCCGCGCCGACGAACTGTTTGCCGTGGGTGCGCAGTGCCCGCACTACGGCGCGCCATTGGCCGACGGCCTGCTCGAGGGCGACACGATCCGCTGTCCATGGCATCACGCGGCGTTCTGCCTGCGCACGGGCGCACTGCTGCGCGCACCGGCGCTCGACGGGCTCCCGTGCTGGCGCGTCGAACGCCGCGACGGCCGTGCCGTCGTGCTCGATGCGCGGCCGGCCGCCGCGCCTCCCGCGCTGAATGCGGCCGGACTGCCCGCGTCGGTGGTGATCGTCGGCGGCGGCGCCGCTGCGATCGCGGCCGCCGTGACGCTGCGGCAGGCGGGTTATCCGCATCCCGTCACGTTGCTCACCGCCGATGCCGATCCGCCGTACGACCGGCCGAACCTGTCGAAAGACTATCTCGCCGGCACGGCCGACGCCGACTGGCTGCCGCTGCGTGCGCCGTCGTTCTACACCGACCACCGGATCGACGTGCGGTGCGGCACGCGTGTCGCGCGGATCGACCCCGCGCGGCAGGCGGTCGAACTGGCCGACGGCAGCCGTGTCGGGTACGGCGCGCTGCTGCTGGCAACGGGCGCCGAGCCGAACCGGCTGAGCGTGCCCGGCGCGGATCTGCCGCACGTGTGCGTGCTGCGCTCGCGCGCCGATTGCGACGCGCTGATCGGCAAGCTGAAAACGGCCCGCCGCTGCGTGGTGGTCGGCGCGAGCTTCATCGGGCTCGAAGCGGCCGCCGCGTTGCGCACGCGCGGGCTCGACGTGCAGGTCGTCGCGCCCGATGCGCATCCGATGGCGCGCGTGCTCGGCGAAGCGCTCGGCGACACGATCAAGGCCCTGCACGAGTCGCACGGCGTCGTGTTCCATCTCGGCGCGACGCCGGTGCGGATCACGCCGGACAGCGTGACACTGTCGACCGGCGACGTGCTGCCGGCCGACGTCGTGCTGGTCGGCATCGGCGTGCACCCGAACGTCGCGCTCGCGCAGGACGCGGGGCTGGCCGTCGAGCGCGGCGTGACGGTCGACCGCTTCCTTCAGACGAGTGTGCCCGGCATCTACGCGGCCGGCGACATCGCGCGCTGGCCCGATCCGCTGACGGGCGAGCGCATTCGCGTCGAGCACTGGGTCGTCGCCGAGCGGCAGGGCATCGTCGCGGCGCGCAACATGCTTGGCCAGCAGCGCCCGTTCGACGCGGTGCCGTTCTTCTGGAGCCAGCATTACGACCTGACGATCAACTACGTCGGGCATGCGGAGCAATGGGATCGCGTCGAGATCGACGGCGACCTCGGCGCGCACGACTGCGCGATCGCGTACTGGCGCGGCGACACGCGGCTCGCGGTCGCGACGATCGGCCGCGATCTCGACAGCCTGAAGGCGGAAGCGGCATTCGAGCGGCAGATTGCAGCCGCATGACGGCCGTGTGACGACATGATTCGAACCCGGAGGCAAGATGAGTCCTGAAATCCGTGCACGTTTCGAAACCGAGTTCGCACCGCGCATCGCGGCGCGCGTGCTCGGCCTGTATCAGCCTGGTGAAGTGCGCGTGGAAGTCGTGCCGCACGACGGGCAGGGGAGCCCGACCTGTGTGGACGTGATCGGCCTCACGTCGACGGTCGGGCTGCCGAACCGGCTGAACGCGCGGCTCGCGTGGCGCGACGACGCGATCGATGCGTTGCTGGCCGAGCCCGACCGCAGCCGCTTCGATCGCTATCTCGCGGCGCTGCCGGTCACGATCGAACGCTGGCAGATGGAATTGCCGGTCGACTTCAGTTCACGGACACAGCGCGACCGCGAAATCCTGATCGGCGATCTCGATTTCGATGCGTGAAACGCGCGGCGCGCTGCCCGCCGGCGACGCGGCGATGAACCGCGCGACGTTAGCGGTCGCGTGTCTTGACGATCACGCGGCCCTGGTCGATGCCGCCGCGCAGCGCTTCGTCGCACGTGAGCCATTCGGGCGTGACGAGTTCGGGCGCGGGCAGGTCGACCGGCGCGCCGTCGCGGAAGATCCGCACCTGCGCGACCCACGCGCCGTTCGCGTTGCGCGTCGCCTCGACGCGAATCTCGTGATCCATGAAGGTGTCGGTGGCTTGCATCGGTCGGGGCCCTCCATCGTGCGTGAACGCGGTGCGTCGATCGTAGCAGCATGGCGCGCGCCGTGCACCGGAAACGAAGCGGAACTTGCATGCGATTCGGTGTGCGAACCGACGCGTGAGACGGGAGCGAACCTGTGGCCTTCGACCTGACCTTTTCGATCAAGGTGTTCGCGGCGCTGTTCGCGATCATGAACCCGATCGCGAACATCCCTGTGTTCCTGTCGCTGACCGAAGGCGCGGCGGACGGCGTGCGCCGCAAGGTCGCGCTGACGGCCGCGATCGGCGTGACGGTCGGCTGCATCGTGTCGGCCGTCGCGGGCGGCGCGATCCTGCACGTATTCGGCCTGACGATCGACGATTTCCGTCTCGCGGGCGGGTTGCTGGTGCTGCTGATCGCGCTGTCTATGCTGCACGGTGCGCCGAGTCGCCAGCATTCGCCGGGCGAGGACGAAGGCGCCGACCCGGCGGCGGCCGAGAGCGTCGCGATCTATCCGCTGACGATCCCGCTGCTCGTCGGCCCCGGCACGATCGCGACGATGATCGTGCTCGGGCACAGCGCGTTCTCGACCGGACAGGAACTCGCATTCGCGCTCGGGCTCGCCGCGTTTCTCGTGCTGCTGGCCGTTTCGTTGCTGTCCGCGCCGCTGATCGGCCATTACCTGTCGCCGCGCGTGACGGCGGTGACCCAGCGCCTGATGGGGATGATCCTCGCGGCGATCGCGATGCAGATGATCGTCGCGAGCCTGAAGGCCGCGTTCGGGCTGCCGCATTGAACGCCATGCGGCGCCACGGCGTGCGCGGCGATGTGCCCTGCGACAGCTCGAGCCCGGGCGGTTACGACGGACGCCGAACGCGGCGTGCCACACGCTGCAGCAGTGCGTCGAGCACGTTGATCTCGACGGGTTTCACGAGGTGCGCGTCGAAGCCCGCGCGTTCGGTGCGTGCGAGGTCGGACGCGCGCGCGTGGCCGGACAGCGCGACGCAGGTCGTGTCGCGCAGCGCGTCGATCGTGCGCAGTTCGTGCAGCAGCGTGAAGCCGTCGACGTCGGGCATCGTCAGGTCGAGGATCATCAGTTGCGGCGCGTAGTCGCGGGCGAGCGCCAGCGCATCGCCTGCGTTGTACGCGACGCGCGGCGCATGCCCCTTCACCTTGAGCAGCACGGCGAGCGTGTCGGCCGAGTCGCGGTTGTCGTCGACGATCACGATGCGCAGCGGCGTGGTGTCCGATGGCGTGTGCGCCGCCGGCTCGCGCGCGCCGGCCTGCTCCGCACGTCCCGTCCGTGCGATCGGCAGCCGCACCGTGAACGTCGCGCCGTGCCCGGGGCCGCCGCTTTCCGCGGAAATCCGTCCGCCGTGCAGTTCGACGAACGTCCGGCAGATCGCCAGCCCGAGCCCGAAGCCGCCGGTCGGCGGGCCGCCTGACGCGCCGCGCTGCTCGAACAGGTCGAAGATCGTTTCGAGCGCGCCGTGCGCGATGCCGACGCCGTGATCGGTGATGCGGATGGCGACCACCGGCCCTTCCACCCGTGCGCCCACGTCGATCCGCCCGCCGTGCGGCGAGAACTTCGACGCGTTGTCGAGCAGGTTGTGCAGCACCTGGACGAGCCGTGCATCGTCGCCGTGCAGCAGCACGGGATCGGCCGGCAGGTCGACGTGGATGTGCTGCCCGCGCGCGGCCAGCTTCGGCTGGATGCTTTCGACGCCGCGGCACACGATGTCGCGCACGGCGACGGGGCGATCGTTCAGCTCGACCTTGCCGGCCGTGATGCGGCCGACGTCGAGCAGATCGTCGACGAGCCGTGTCAGTTGTCCGACCTGGCGATGCACGGCGTCGCGGCATTGCGCGAGCACGGGCGCCGGATCGGGCAGGCTCTGCAGCACGCCGACCGAATGGCGCAGCGGCGAGAGATGGTTGCGCAACTCGTGCGCGAGCATCGCGATGAACACGCTGAGCCGGTGCGTGGACGCTTCGAGTTCCTCGAGCCGCTTGCGCTCGGTCATGTCCCGCGTGATCTTGATGAAGCCGCACAGCTGGTTCTCGTGATCGTGCACGGGGGCGATCGTCACGCTCGCCCAGAATTGCGAGCCGTCCTTGCGCACGCGCCAGCCTTCATCCACGAAGTGGCCCCGCGCGGCCGCCTCGTCGAGCCCGTGCGACGGCCGGCCGGCCGCGATCGCATCGGGCGGATAGAAGCGCGAGAAGTGATGGCCGACGATCTCGGCCGCGCGATAGCCCTTGATGCGCTCGGCACCCGCATTCCACGTCGCGACATTGCCGTGCGGATCGAGCATGAACACCGCGTAGTCGGTAATCGAGCCGACGACCGTCTCGAAACGGAACTCGGCGAAGCGATGCACCAGGTCGCGCGCGTCGGCTAAGCCGGGCGGCGGATGGGAGCGAGGAGAGTCGTCGTCTTTCTTCATCGTGTGGCAGGTCGAAGACGGGCAGGCAAACGCTGCCCGGCCGCCGCCGGGCGGGCCGGCGGCGGCCATGTCGATCGGATTGGCACCCCGGGAAGCATAAGGGAACTCAATTCGGCTGATCAATGGGTGCGCATCGTCCGTGCCGTCCGCGATCCCGGCGAGGGTATCCGTTCCGGGCGCGCGATGCGGCATGCCGATTGCATGCGCCCCCCCGTCCGCGTGCCGTGCCGCGGCCGCCCGGCCACCCGTAGCGGCATGCAGCGGCACGCGGGCAAGGAGGACGACATGAACAGCACGCTGAACCCCGACAACGAACCGGCCGGCCCGGACGACGACAACGCCCGTCGCGGCCGCGACGGCCGCGCACTGGGGCCGGGCGACTCGTCCGACAGCGGCAGCGACACGGCCGGCGCGCGGCGCCATCCGTTCGACATCGATTCGCCGCTCGACGCGCACGCGCTCGAACGCGGCGATGCGTCGCTCGACAGCGATACGGATCGCACGGGCACCGGCGAGCGCGCGTCGGCGGACGGCGATTCGACGCTCGAAGAAGGCGCCGATATCGAGCCGGATCGCATCGAGCGGCTGAGCGGGCCGGATCGCGACGACGCATCCGGGGGCCCGGACGATCAGGACGATCCGGGCGCCGGCGGCGGGCCATGACGCCCGGCACGCAAAAACTGCAATCGCATTGCAGATTGGCGCGGCCGGCAGCGGATCGACGGCGCGATGCGCATTCGTCGTGCGCCGGCAACGATATCGGCACGCGGCTTGCGTTGGAGCTGGCCGGCATGCGCCGTGTCGCGACCCGGCATGGGGCCGTGCGCGGCGCAGGCGCGAACAAGGAGAGACACGATGCAACGACGATATCCCGGACGGCACGGCGAGCGCGGCATCCCGGACGACCCGGCACGATGGCCGGAGGAAGACCCTGAATCGGCCCGCCGTCGCTCGGCGAGCGAGAACGTCGGCGCGGAAGACTGGGGCAGCGAATGGACCGAGCGCGCCGCGCGGCCGGCGGACCAGCGGCGCGGCATGGCCGACCCGGACCGGCAGGGCGGTGCGCGCCCGCCCGCATGGGAGGCCGAACGCGGCTACCGCGAACCGGGCCGCCGTGCGGAGGGCAGTGAAGGCCCGCACGGCGGCTACCGCCCGGAATTCCGCGGTTTTTTCCGGATGGGCCGGTACGGCGACGAGCACGACCATGGCGACCCGCGAGACACGCCGCGCCACGGCGGCTACGCGCCCGACCCGTCGCGGTACGGCGGTGACGCCGACCGCGACGCGCTGCGCCATCGTCGCGGGCCGAAGGGCTATACGCGTTCGGACGAGTGCATCCGCGAGGACGTGTGCGAGCGGCTCGCGCATGCGCTCGACATCGACGTGAGCGACGTCACCGTGCAGGTACAGGACGGCTGCGTCGTGCTGGACGGCACGGTGCCGTCACGCTGGATGAAGCACGACATCGAGGATCTGGCCGACGGCTGCATGGGCGTGCGCGACGTCGAGAATCGCGTGCGCGTGCACCGCGACGGCGAACACGATACGGGCATGGTGCTGCATCCCGACCAGCGGACCATCACGCCGACGCTGCCGGCCGCGCGCGATCCCGAACCCGGCACCGTCGAACGCGACCGCGAGCGCAAGCCGCATCATTGACCGGCCGTGCATGAAACGGTGCGGCCACGATGGAGGATGCGGGCCGCGCGCGATCCCGAACCCGGCACCGTCGAACGCGACCGCGAGCGCAAGCCGCATCATTGACCGGCCGTGCATGAAACGGTGCGGCCACGATGGAGGATGCGGGCCGCGCGCGATCCCGAACCCGGCACCGTCGAACGCGACCGCGAGCGCAAGCCGCATCATTGACCGGCCGTGCATGAAACGGTGCGGCCACGATGGAGGATGCGGGCCGCGCGCGATCCCGAACCCGGCACCGTCGAACGCGACCGCGAGCGCAAGCCGCATCACTGACCGGCCGTGCATGAAACGGTGCGGCCACGATGGAGGCTGCGGGCGGCGCGCGCATGACGACGGCCCGCACGGCCCGGCGCGGGCACGCGTTTCGGAATCGATCGGTTCACGCGCGGCCGGGGCGCGCACTGGGCGACGACGCGCAGCGTGACGTGCCGCGTTTACGGGGGCGTCGCGTTCGACGGGCTGGTCGTGCCGGTCGCATTCGCGGAACCGGCGGCGTTCGTCGCGGCGCCGCCGTTCACCGCATTGCGTTCATGCTCGGGCAGCAGCGCGAGACGGTTGTACAGCGTCTTCAGGCTGATGCCGAGCGCTTTCGCGGTGCGCGGCTTGTCGCCGTTGAAATGCCGCAGCGACGCGACGATGAAACGCTGCTGCGTATGCGCGAGCGTCGTGCCGAAATGCAGCGTCATCGCGTTGTGGCGCACGTCGTCGCGCGGCTGCAGCCGGCGTGGCAACTGCAGGTCGATCTGCTCGTCGGCGAGGATGAAGGCACGCTCGAGCGCATTGCGCAGCTCGCGCACGTTGCCGGGCCACGAATACGCGCGCAGGGCCTTCCTCGCCTGCATCGACAGCCGCTTGCGCGTGCGGTGCCGCGCATTCAGCCGCTCGACGATCTGCAGCGCGATGTCGTCGACGTCGTCCTCGCGCTGCCTGAGCGCGGGCACGTGCAGCGCGACCGGCGCGATCCGGTAGAACAGGTCCTCGCGCAGCCGGCCGCTGCGCACGGCCTCGACAGGATCGTGATGGGTGGCCGCGACGATGCGCACGTCGAGCGGAATCGGCTCGTGACCGCCGACGCGGATGATCGTGTTCGATTCGAGCGTGCGCAGCAGCTTGACCTGCAGTTCGGCCGGCATCTCGGCGATTTCGTCGAGAAACAGCGTGCCGCCGCGAGCGGCTTCGAACATGCCGACATGCTGGGCGATCGCGCCGGTGAAGCTGCCTTTCTCGTGCCCGAACAACTGCGACTCCGCGATATCGGGCGGGATCGCACCGCAGTTCACGGGGACGAATGGCCCGCGCCGGCGCGGGCTCAAATCGTGCAGCAGCCGCGCGACGATGTCCTTGCCCGCGCCGCTTTCTCCGACGATCAATACGCTGATGCGCGTCGCGGCCACGCGCGATACCTTCATCAACAGGGTCTGGATCGAACTCGAGCGTCCCGACAGACGCTTGCCGTCATCGACGGATTTCGACATGACGTGATATCGAATGGGGAAAATTTGACCGACTATGACCCAGGCACATGAAAAAACGACACGTTATGCGCCGTTGTTCATGCGCAAAGCATACGTGTTATGTCGCCGCGGCCGCATTGAATCTCGCAATGCCTGCCACGCGGGCGGATAGATTTATTCGATGACGGGCCGATGCGCGACGTCGCTCTTCTATACTGCTAAGCGATTCCTTCTTCATGGCAGCATCGCCTGCCAGTTCATTCGCTGCAGCGTGGAATGCATTGCCTCGTGCCTGGCGGCGTGCGATGCGCTGCACATCTGTCGCGATGTCCGGTCGACACTTGCACCGGCTCGCATCACGAGGAGCTTCGATGCCCTACGTCCTGATCGTCGAAGACGATGCCGATACGCGCACGATGCTGGCGACGCTCGCGCGCACGCAGCAACTCGCCTGCGATACCGCCGCGACGCTGGAGGAAGCACGCGCGCTCGTGTCGACGCATACCCCCGATCTCGTGCTGTGCGATCTCGTATTGCCCGACGGCAACGGAATGGACCTGTTCGATGCGTTGCCCAAGCGCGCGCATTGCGAGATGGTGCTGACCACCGGCCATGCGAGCCTCGAGACCGCGATCGACGCATTGCGGCGCGGCGCGACCGACTATCTGGTGAAGCCGCTGAACATGCAGCGGCTGAACAGCATCTTCGCGCGCGTGCCGCGCACGACCGCGCTGCACGAGGAAATCGCGGAGCTGCGCTCGGAACTACAGCGCCTCGGCCGATTCGGCCGCATGCTCGGCAGCTCGCCCGCGATGCAGGCCGTCTACGATGCGATCGGGCGCGTCGCACGCACCGAAGCGTCGGTGTTGCTCACCGGCGAATCGGGCACCGGCAAGGAGCTTGCCGCGCAGACCGTGCACGACCTGAGCCTGCGCCGCCGCGGCCCGTTCCTCGCGGTGAACTGCGGTGCGATTGCCGCGAACCTCGTCGAGAGCGAGATGTTCGGCCACGACCGCGGCAGCTTTACCGGCGCGGAGCGCCAGCACAAGGGCTTCTTCGAGCGCGCGGACGGCGGCACGCTGTTTCTCGACGAGATCACCGAGATGCCGCTCGAATCGCAGGTGAAGCTGCTGCGCGTGCTCGAGACGGGGCGCCTCACGCGGCTCGGCTCGACGCGCGAGATCGACGTCGACGTGCGCATCGTCGCCGCGACGAACCGCGATCCGGAAGCCGCGATGGCCGACGGCAAGCTGCGGCCCGACCTGTTTCACCGGATCAACGTGTTTCCGATTCCGCTGCCGTCGCTGCGCGAGCGCGGCGACGACATCCCGATGCTCGCCGATGCGTTCCTGCAGCACTACAACGAGGAAAGCGGCCGCAACCTGCGCTTTGCGCCGGCCGCGCGCGAGGCGCTGAAGACCTACGAATGGCCCGGCAATGTACGCGAACTGCGCAACTTCGTGCAGCGCGCGAGCATCTTTACCGACGCCGACGTGATCGACTCGCTGCCGCCGCCGATCATGGAGGAACTGTCCAGCATGGTCGATTCGCACGAGGATCGCGTGACGGTGCCGTTCGGCACGCCGCTCGAGGAAGTCGACCGCAAGCTGATCCTCGGCACGATCGCGCAGTGCGGCGGCGTGAAGGCGCAGGCGGCCGAAGTGCTCGACGTCAGCCTGAAAACGATCTACAACCGGCTCGCGCAACTGGAAGACGAAACGGAAAAGCCGGACTCCTGATGCCGTCGCGATCACACTCATGCTCCCGTTTCCGCATCACGCGTGCACACCTGACGACGGCATCGCCGGGATGCGGCGAGACGCGTCCGCGTGCCGTCGCGGCCGTCGCATGAATCATCCCGTGGCGGGCGGCTGCGCGGCCGGTTCCGGCCGGCCGTCGCGCGTCGTGCCTGTCGGCGGTGTCCGGGGCCGCGGCCGTCGGCCGGCCCCGCAGGAGCGTGTCCGATGACCGATCGTCCCCGGCCGCAGGCCGGAAACTACGCGACAGCCGCGATGCTGGTCGCGATCGCGACCGTGCTGCAGGTGCTCGCGATCCGCTTCGGCGGCGTGAACCTGCCGTTCGTGCTGTACTACCCGCTGCTCGCAGGCGCCGCGTGGGCGACGTCGTTCGTGTTCGGGGTCGTGTCGACCGTCGTCAGCGGGCTGCTCGTGTGGACCCTGTTCCTGTCCGATCCGGCCGCCTATCCGGCGCCGCTGCCCGAGCGGCTGGTGCAGCTCGGCACCTTCATCCTGATCGGTGCGCTCGTTTGCGCGATCGCGTCGATGTTGCGACAGACACGGATCACGAACGATCGCGCGAGCCGACGCGAGGCGGCTGTACGCCGGCAGCTCGAAGCCGTGCTGAGTGCGCTGCCGCACGGCGTGATCGCGGTCGATACGAAAGGGCGGCTGACCTATATCAACGCGGCGGCGGCCGAACTCGCCGGCTGCCGGCCTGGCGACGCGGCGGGGCGGCCGGTGCGCGACGTGCTGCGGATCGTCGATCGTGAAGGCCGCCGCGTGCAGACGACGCCGCTCGATCGCGCGCTCGACGGCGCGGACGCGGTGTCCGACCGGCACTGGCTGCAGCGTGGCGGCACCGGCGATCCGGTGCCGATCGTCGAGGTTGCCGCGCCGCTCGGCGATCCGGACGGCAACCTCGACGGCGCGGTGCTGCTGCTGCGCGATGCCGGCGCGGATCGCGCACGCATCGACGCGTCGCGCTTGCAACGTGCGGTGGTCGACGCATCGCCGGACGCAATCGTCGGCATCGACGCGAACGGCCGCATAGCCAGCTGGAATCCGGCCGCGCAGCGAATCTTCGGTTACGACGAGGCCGACGCGCGCGGCCGCATGTTCGACACGCTGATCGCCATGCGCTGGTTGCGGCGCAATCCGCTGGCCGAATCCTTCGACGCGATGCGCGATCCGGTCGGGCCGCTCGAACTGCTGTGCGTGCGGCGCGACGGCCGGCGTTTTCGCGCGACCATGTCGGCGTGCCCGGTACGCGGCGAGGCACGCGAATGCGTCGCGCTGTCGCTGACGCTGCGCGAAACCGGTGCGCAGCGCCGGCGCGACCTCCGCGCGCAGCGCTCGCTGCGGGGCGCGCGCGACGCACGCGACCAGGCCGCTACGTCGAACCGGCTGAAGGACGAGCTGCTGGCGACGGTATCGCACGAGTTGCGCACACCGCTGAACGTGATCTATGGCTGGGTCGAGGTGCTGCGCAATTCCGGCGACCAGGCGCTGCAGAACCAGGCGATCGATGCCATCGACCGCAGCGCGCGTTCGCTCACGCGGATGGTCGGCGACATTCTCGATGCATCGTCGCTCGCGACCGGCAAGCTGCGCCTCGACGCGACGCCGGTCGACATCGTGCGGCTGTTCTCCGATTCGGTCGGCGCGTTCCAGACGGCCGCGTCATTGGCCGGCATCGCGCTCGAATTCGATTGCGAGACCTCGTCGTGCATCGTGTCGGGTGACGCCGAGCGGTTGCGGCAGATGTTGTCGAACCTCATTTCGAACGCGCTGAAGTTCACGCCGGACGGCGGCAACGTGACGGTCGGGCTCGCGCGCGACAATGCGCAGGTGATCCTGACCGTGACCGATACGGGCCAAGGTGTCGCGCAGGAGTTCCTGCCGTACATCTTCGACATGTTTCGCCGCGCGGACGATTCGCCTGCATCGTCGCGACGCGGCCTCGGTCTCGGCCTGTCCATCGTGCGGCATATCGCCGAGTTGCATGGCGGCGGCGTGACCGTCGTGAGCGCGGGCCGCAATCGCGGCACGACCTTCACGGTGACGCTGCCGGCCGGCTGGCAGCCGGTCGGCGCGATGGCGTGGGGGCTCGCGCAGGCGGGCGGGCAGCGCGAGCCGCTCGTGCTCGATGCGCAGCGAATCCTGATCGTCGACGACGATGCGACGACGCGGGCGAGCCTCACGGCCGCGCTGACCACGTTCGGCGCGTCGGTCGCGATCGCGTCGTCGGGCCGCGAGGCGCTCGCGGTGGCCGCCGACCTGCGGCCGACCGTCGTGCTGTCCGATCTCGCGATGCCCGACGGCGACGGCTTCTGGCTGCTCGATGCGTTGCGGCACGGGGCGATGAACGGCGACAGCGGGCCGCCCGACCTGTGCGTGCTCGCGGTCACCGCGCATGCCGGCCTCGCCGACCAGCGCCGTGCGCTGGAGGCCGGGTTCGACGGCTATCTGTGCAAGCCGGTCGACGTGCGCGAACTGGTGCACAAGATCGCGCATGCGACGAAGCGCGACGGCTGACGCGCTGGCCGCGGTTACTCGACGTTGACGTTGAGGGTGCCGGCGGATTCACGCGGCCGTGATGGCGATTGTCCGGCGGGTGGGCGCATCGGCTCGACATTCGGCGCATTGAACGGACGTGCGATGTTGTCCTTCATGCCCCGTGTGGAAGTATTCGACCGATGGTACGTCGTGGCCGGCAGTCACGAGCCTCTCGCACGGACATGAACCGGGAAAGATGGCGTTGCCGTCGACGAACCCGCGTTTTATATCGTAGTCCTTCATTGAATGTTTCCGTTGCGGTGCGCGAGTACGCCAAGGCATCGTGGTCGACGTCGCGCTCCAATGATTGCTTTGCGACGTCCGCGACTTGAATCCTCTGGCATTGTCTGACCGCCCGCGTCCACACCGCCGGCTCCCCGCAATCGCGATACGCGTTCACTGATCGACGCGCTTCCTCGCCGGGTGATGCCCCGAGGTCCGGCCCGCGCACACGGGCCGCCGTGGCTTCCTGTCGGCAAGCGGCATACCCGCGACGCTGCGGGGGAAACCACTAGCCGCCATGTCGAAAAAATTACAACGCATTGGATGAAAGCGCGTCCGGCCGGCGATTGCCGCCGGCACCGGGCGGCGCGGCCGCGGCACGCGGTTTGCGCCCGTCGTGTCCGCCCGCCGGCCGTGCCGGCTCGACGAAAGGAGGTCACGATGAAGGTATTCCCGCTCCAAGCCTGCTCCCTGCGCATCCGTCGCCATCGCGCGCAGCGTGTCGGCATGGCGATCGCGATCGTCTCGGCCGCCGCCTGCGCGTCGATCGCGCCGAACGTGTTCGCCGCCGGCGACGACAACGCCGCGTCGTCATCCATGTCGTCATCGTCATCCACGTCGTCGCATTCGACGACCGGCAGGACGATCCGCGACGCGACGATCACGACCAAGGTGAAGGCCGAGCTCGTCGGCACGAGCGGCCTGTCGTCCGGCGACATCCACGTGAAGACGCGGCACGGCATCGTGATGCTGACCGGCAGCGTGCCCGACGAACAGCAGCGCACGCAGGCCGTCGGCGTCGTGAAGCAGGTGGACGGCGTGCAGGACGTGCACGACCAGCTGACCATCCGGGCCAAGTAACGGCGTTGCCGCAACAGGAGTTCGTCATGAACTGCATGCTCAAACCGGTCGGCGAGCAGACGATCGTGATCACCGGCGCGACGAGCGGCATCGGCCTCGTCACCGCGCGCAAGGCGGCACGGCGCGGCGCGAAGCTCGTGCTGTTCGCGCGCAACGAGGGCGCGCTGAATACGTTGTGCGAGGAAATCAGGCAGCACGGCGGCCTCGCGGTGCCGGTCGCCGGCGACGTCGCGAACCTCGAGGACGTGCAGCGCGCGGCCGCGAAGGCGGTCGACACTTACGGCGGCTTCGACACCTGGGTCAACAACGCGGGCGTGTCGATCTTCGGCACGGCGGCCGCCGTGCCGCTCGAAGATCAGCGCCGTCTGTTCGAGACCAACTACTGGGGCGTCGTGCATGGTTCGCTCGTCGCGGCGGACCACTTCCGCCGCAAGAGCGATTTCCACGGCGGCGCGATCGTCAACATGGGCAGCGAGGCATCCGATGCGCCGGTGCCGCTGCAAAGCGCGTACGTCGCGTCGAAGCACGCAGTGAAGGGCTTCACCGATTCGCTGCGGCTCGAGATGGAATCGGACCACCTGCCGGTGTCGGTCACGCTGATCAAGCCGGCCGCGATCGACACGATGTTCGTGATGCACGCGAAGAACTACATGAACGTCGAGCCGAGGCTGCCGCCGCCGATCTACGACCCCGATCTCGTGGCCGACGCGATCCTGTTCGCGGCCGCCCATCCGCGCCGCACGCTGTTCGTCGGCGGTGCCGCGAAATTCACGTCGGCGAGCGCGTACCACGCGCCGCGCCTGTTCGATCGCGTCGCGGCCACGCTGTTCTCGCGCGGCCAGCGCACGGTGCGGCCCGCGCGCCCGCGCGACGACAACGCGCTGTACGACTCGCGTCATGCGCTGCACGAGCGTGAAGGGATGGACGGCCCCGTGCTGCGCAGCTGTGCCTACAACACGGTGGTGCAGCGGCCGAAGATGGCCGGCGCGGTCGCGCTCGGCGCGGCAGCGCTCGTGTTCGCCGCGCTCGCGCGTGCGCGCCGCGGGCCCGCGTGATGCCGTTTTCGTTCATTCGATCAAGGAGGTTTCGATGACATCCCGACAACACACGGGCCATGAACTCAGCCGCGCCCGCGCGCACGAAGGCGAGCGCGTGCAGCAGGACCACGACAAGGGCGGGCACCAGACCGGCCACGGCAAGCCGCCCGGCCCGGTCGACGTGCAGAAGGCGCTGAAGGGGATGGACTACCCGGCCACCAAGGCGACCATCGTCGAATGCGCGCAACGCTCGCATGCGGCCCACGACGTGCTCGACATGCTCACGCGCATTCCCGATCGCGAATACGACACGCCGGCATCGGTGTCGAAGGAGCTCGGGCGGCTGATGTGAGCGGTACGGCCATCGTGCCGTGCGCGTTTCGCGCGCGGTGTACAGCGAGAAGGAGCACGAGCATGGCGATGATCGTCGCAGGCCGCTTCACGACGTTCGATGAAGCGGAAGGCGGGGCGCGCAGCCTTTACGAGCGCGCGTTCGGCACGGACGACGTGTCGATCTTCTTCCTGAACCCGGGCGGCCAGCACGCGCGCTTTCCGATCGGCGGAGACGTCTACACCGACACGGCGGCGAAACCCGGCGGGCGCGGCGCGATGGTCGGCGCGATGCGCGGGTTGCTGATCGGCGTCGTCGCCGGGCTGATCGTCTATGCGGTGGGCGTGCGCTACTGGTTCGTGCCGGCGGCGGGCGCACTGGCCGGCGCGTACCTCGGCCGGATGCGCGGCGAGCAGGACGAAGGCAAGGGCACGCTCGCGCGAAGCGATACGGGCGTGATCCTTGCCGCGCACGTGACGCCGGAGACGGCAAGCATGGCGGAGGCCGTGCTGCGCGAGACGGGCGCGAAGTCGATCGAGCGCGTCGACGGTGACTGGCAGGACTGCAAGTGGCGCGATTTCGATCCGGTGCGCCGGCCGGACGAAGCCGCACGACGACGCAGCCGGTGACGTGGGCAGCGGCAGGCTCGCCGGCAAGGTGGCGCCCGTGGCGGACGGCGCGAGCGGCATGACGGGGCAGACGCTGCACCCGAACGGCGGCTCGATCGTCGGCAACTGAAGGCGATCGGTGGCCGTCGGTGAGCATCGGCGGCGGCTTCCACGCAAGTACAAGGAGACAGCAGATGAAACATCCGAACTGGACGATCGCGGCGCTTGCCGCAGGCGTGCTCGGCGTATCGGGGCTCGCCGGCGCGCAGGCGCCGAGCGAGCCGCCCGCATCGAATTCGCGTGTGCCGGGCGGCGTGATCGATCCGTCGTCGGGCGCGGGCGACGCGCGGATCGCGAAGGCGCCGCAGGGCGGCGACGCGGAATTCATCGACAAGGCCGCGATCGCCGGCAAGGCCGAGGTGCAGGCCAGCCAGCTCGCGCTGAAGCAGGCGCAGTCGCCGGACGTGCGCGTTTTCGCGAAGCAGATGGTGAGCGATCACGGCAAGGCGAATGCACGGCTCACCGAGCTCGCCGCGCGCAAGGGCATGAAGCCGCAGGTCGAACAGATTTCGGACCCCGACGTCGAGGCGCTGCGCGGCAAGAACGGCCGAGACTTCGACGTCGCGTATGTCGCGGCGGTCGGCCCCGACGCACACCGCAAGGCCGTCGCGCTGTTCGAAGGCGAGGCGCGCGACGGCAGGGACCCGCAGCTGCGCGAATTCGCGAGCACCACGTTGCCGACGCTCAGGCATCACCTGAGCCTGGCGCAGGCGCTCGAACGCAAGGTGGGCGCGCGGTAACGCGTGCCCGTTCAACCCCGGGCCGCGTGCGGCCCGTTTTTTTCGGAGAGGCAGTCATGGCCCATCGGCAACCGAAACACGAAGGCATCCGCGAATTGCTCTGTCAGGCATACGAAACCGAGCTTGGCGGCGCGAAGCTCTACGAGGCCGCGCTGCAGTGCGCGACCGACGGCGATCTGCACAAGGAATGGGAGAAGTACCGCCGCGAGACGTTGCATCACCAGGAAGTGCTGCGCAAGGTGTTCGACACGTTAGGCATGGACCCCGATGCGCAGTCGCCCGGACGCAGCGCGGTCGCGGCCACCGGCAAGGCGCTGGTCCACGTGATCGAGCAGGCACGGAAGCACGCCGATCCGGCCGTCGCGCAGGTCGTCGCGGCGGAGTGCGTGGTGCTCGCCGAGACCAAGGACCACCTGAACTGGGAGCTGATCGGCTACGCGGCCGACCAGTTGTCGGGCGATGTGGCGAAGACGCTGAAGGACGCGCACGACGAGGTCGAGGCCGACGAGGATCACCACCTGTATCACACGCGCGGCTGGGCGCGCGAGATGTGGATCGAGTCGATGGGCTTCAAGGCCGTGCTGCCGCCGCCGGAGGAAGTGAAGAAGGTCGAATCGGCGGCGGAGGCGGCGCGTGCCGAACGCTCGCGCGGCAAGATGATGTGACGGCGACGGGGCGCCAGCCGGGGCGTTGCCGCTCCCGGTTGTGGCGCCCGATGAAGGCCGCCGCGAGCTGCACGGCGATCGGTTCGGGCGACAGGAGAAAGGGGAAGCGCGATGCAACCCGACCTCGGCGCCGATCCCGCCGCCGCCCGGCATCGGGCGTGTTCTCCCTCGCGATCGGCGCGGTGCCGTAGCGCACCCAACGCACCTCACCTTCCGCCGTCCCCGCTTGCAAAAAAGACGCCCCGCGCGAGCGGGGCGTGTAGAAAGCGGATGCGCCGGCGAACCGGCGCCGCATCGTCGTGCGATCAGTGACGGTCGCGCGCGCGCGGATCGTTCAGTTCCTCGGTCGGGTCGGTCAGCCCGAGTTCGTCGCCGCCGCTCCAGTACGGCGCGCTGCCGTAGAACTCGTGCAGCGGCTCGGCCCATTGCGGATCGGCCATCGCCGGCCAGTGGTCCTTGTCGAACCCCGGCGCGTTGCGGATGCGCTCGGACGACACCGACAGCAGGAAGCATTTGCGTTCGGTGTCGAGCGTGAGCGCGCTCCACGGAATGGCGTGCAGCTTGTCGCCGATGCCGAGGATGCCGCCGCTCGACAGCACCGCATAGGCGACGCGGCCTGAGCGCACGTCGAGCATGATGTCCTTGATCTTGCCGACATCGTCGCCGTCGGTCGTGTAGACCTTGTCGCCTTCCAGCGTATCGGCCGCCATCACGTCGGGGCCGGGGCCGGCCGCCGTCGCGGCGCCCTTGCCGATGATGCGGGTCTGACCTTGATCGGAAGTCTGCATGGTTTCCTCCAGTCTGCGTGGGGCGCGACGGTGCCCGGGGCGGGCCCTGCGGGTCGCGCGGGTAGCGTGCGGCGCGAGGATCGCGCCGTCACGTCTGCTTCGGTTGCGACACGCCTTCCAGCGTGTTCGCGACGTCGTCGCGCGCCGGGCCGGCCGAGCGCGTCGCGATGTCCGCGAGCGACAGCATGCCGACCAGCCGCTTGTCGTGATCGACGACGGGCAGGCGGCGCAGCTGCGCGTCCGCCATGTAGTGCTGGATCTCGTCGAGCGAATCGTCGTCGAAGCACCATTCGATCGGGCCCGATGCGACCTCGTGGACCCGCGTTTCCGGCGGCTTGCCGGCCGAGATCGCGCGCACCGCGAGATCGCGGTCCGTCACCATCCCGATCAGCCGGTTGTTGTCGCACACGGGCAGCGCGCCGATGTCGTAGCGCTCCATCAGTTGCGCGGCATGACGGATCGAGTCGGTCGGCGCGATGCGCACGACGTCCTGCGACATGATTTCGTTGACGCGATGCATGACTTCCTCCTTGCAGGTGGGGACGGCGAATTCGTCGGCGGAGTCCGCAAGCCGCGTGCCTTCCGGCACGCGCGGTTCGCTCGGGTACGTCACGCGCCGTCGTCGCGTTCGCGCGGGTCCTGCCACGGCCCTTCGTCGTGCGTGCCGGGCGGCGTGTCCGGCTCGATCCGCGTGACGCCGCCGGTCGCCGGCGGGTCGCTGGCCGGAAACGTGTCCTCGAGCTGCTTGTCGATATGGCGTTCCGAATGGCGCGTGCGCGTGCGGTCCTGGTGCTTCAGCGGCGGCGTCGGGTCGGGATGCCGCTCGTGGGCCGGCGTGTCGCGGCCGGGCCGGGTCGAATCCTTCATCGCGAGGCTCCGTATCGGTGACGAGGAGCCGGGCTTGCCGCAACGGCCGTGCCCGGCTCGCGGACGCGGCACACGACTTGCCGTATCGACTGCGATGACGACGCGCAGCCCGACCGGTGCCTGCCGTGCGCATTTCGAGCGGAGGCACGATGACGATTCCGAAACGACGACCAGGCGTGCGTTATGAGATCAACGTATGCGGCGGCGGATTCGATTCGGTGAAGATCCATTTCAACGAATGGAAACACGAACCGCTGATCTACCGGCCCGAGCGCCGGATGTTCGAGGGCAAGGCCGACGTGCGGCCGTTGGGCGACGAGACGTTCGGTTCAACCGAACCGGCGCGTTTCGCGCTGCAGCGTGCGTGCGAGCCGTCCGATTCGTATGCGCTGGCGGCATGCGTGAAGGACAACGGCCGCGAGCTGTGGCTCGTGATGGCCGCGTACGACGCGTAACGACGTGCTTGAAAGATTTGCAGCGAACGGTGTAGCGAAGGCACGACGCGTCGCATGGGGCCGCGCGTGTTCGCGCCGGCGCCCGCATGCGGGCGTCGCGACTGGACGGCATGCGCATTGCGGGACTTCCGTATCCAGTCCCGACCGCCGCACACGATGCCGATCCGAACCCGCCCCGATGGAATGCCGATGAAACACGATCCCGCGCAATGGCTGCAGCGGCCCATCCCGCCGTTTCCCGACCTCGAGCCGGATCCCGACGACCCCGATCCCGGCGGTTTGCCGCCCGACCTGCCCGAACCGTACCGGCAACCGGCAGGCGATCCGCCCGCGACCGCGCCACCCGAGCGCGAACCGCCGACGCGGCAGCCTCCCGTGCATGCGCCGCCGGTCGGCGGAATAACGCGCCTGCATGCGCAGGCGCGGCGATGAGCGTCCGCGTGAAACCCGGCGTGCTGCGCGAGATCGCCGAGACGCTCGGCCGCCATTTCGAAGCGCGGGCGATGCCGTTCCACATCGAGGAGCGGCCGGCCGGTGCATTGCATATCGGCTTTCGTGTCGACGGCCATCCGGCGTCGCTGTCGGTGACGTTCGACGCCGACGCATTCGCCGCGCTCGAGCGGGCCGGCATCGACCGGCAGCGCGGGACGCTCGCGCGTGTCGCGGCCGAATTCGACACGATGATGGCGCGCCGCACGCCGACCGCCTATGCCGGCGATTTCCATTTCAACCGGCTCTGAGCCATCGATCCGATGGAGGTATTCGATGAACACGATCCAGACGATACGCGCGGGCGCCCTTGCGTTCGCCGCCGCGTGCGCGCTCGCTGCCTGCACGCAACCGACGAACGGCCCCTACGGTGCGCGGGGGGCGCCGCCCGCACCGCCGGATGGCCGCGGCGCGCAGTCGACCACGACGATGCCGGACGCGAATACGCGCTACGACACGCGCCCGTCGCCGGGCAACATGATGCCGCAGGGCGCGGCCGGCGGCGAACCGGCCGACGTGCCGCCGCCGGGGCCGAACGGTGCGCAGGGCGACCGGCCGTTGCCGGGCACGCCGCCACCGATGCAGTACTGATCGAGCGTTTTCCGCGCATCACGTAAGGTGGGTGGCGGCGTTCGAGGGCACATCCGGATGCCCTTCCGGACGAGCGAATGGCGTGCCCCAAAACTTGCCGCGGCCTTGTAAAAAAGCGACCCCGGCCGCCGGCGAAGCGGGGTGCGAACCCGCGAGAACTGCGAGGCGACGCGCTTCGCCGCATTGGCACGAAAGCTGCGTAAGTCGTGCAGACGACCTAACGCGAACCGAACAATCAGGAGGCTTTCGATGCCCGTCTCGCTTGCGTTGCAGATGCGACAGCATCTGGCACTTACGCCGAGGCTTCAGCAGTCGCTGCGGCTGCTGCAGTTGTCCTCGCTCGAATTTCAACAGGAATTGCGGCAGGCGCTCGACATGAACCCGTTTCTCGAAGACGGCCCGGGCGACGAGGAAGCCGCCGACGGCGCGCCGGAGCAGCCGGCGGAAGCGGCCGCGCCCGAAGCGGCGCCCGAGCCCGAGGATGTCCGGCCGCCCGACGGCGAGGTGCCGCTTACGGCGGCACCCGCGCCGCGCGGCACGAACCGCCAGGGTGACGATGCAGACGGCCTGTCGCCGGGCGAATGGACCGCCGCCGAACCGTCGCTGCATCAGCAGCTGCACGACGCGCTCAGGCTGTATCCGTTGAACAGGCGCGATCGCGAAGCCGCGCGCATCGTGATCGACGCGCTCGACGACGACGGTTATCTGCGCCAGGAACTCGCCGAGCTGCGGGCCGCGGCCGATCCGGCGCTGCTGCTGTCGGAGCAGGATCTCGCGATCGCGCTGCGGCTCGTGCAGATGCTCGACCGCCCGGGTATCGCGGCGCGTTCGCTGTCCGAATGTCTGGTGCTGCAGCTCGACGCGATTCCGGCCGGCACGCCGGCGCTCGCGGAAGCGAAGGCGATCGCGTGCGAGCATCTCGAACGGCTCGCCCGCCGCGAGACGGCGGAGATCCAGCGGTGTCTCGGCTGCAACCCGCAGACGATGCACGCCGCCTGCGCGCTGGTACGCGGGCTCGACCCGCGCCCCGGCAACCACTACGGCAGCACGCGCGGCGATTACGTGGTGCCCGACGTGATCGTGCGCCAGGTACGCGACGAATGGATCGTGACGATCAACCCGGCCGTGCTGCCGCGCGCGCGCCTGCACGAGCGCTACGCGACGCTGTTCGCGCAGTCGAGCGGCGAGCGCGATTCGCCGCTCGGCCAGCAGCTGCAGGAAGCGCGCTGGCTGATACGCAACGTGCAGAAGCGCTTCGACACCATCCAGCGCGTGGGCGAATGCATCGTCGCGCGGCAACGCGATTTCTTTCGTTACGGCGAGATCGCGATGAAGCCGCTCGTGCTGCGCGATATCGCGGAAGCGCTCGACCTGCACGAATCGACCGTGTCGCGCGCGACGGGCAACAAGTACATGGCCACGCCGCACGGCACGTTCGAGTTCAAGCATTTCTTCCCGCGCAAGCTCGAGGCGGCCGGCAAGGGCGTGTGCTCGGCGTCGGCGGCGAAGGTGCTGATCCGCGACATGATCGCGGCCGAGCGGCAAGCCGAGCCGCTGTCCGACGTCGCGCTCACGGCGAACCTCGCGGGCCGCGGCATTCTTCTTGCGCGTCGTACGGTGACGAAGTATCGGCAGGCGATGAAGATTCCCGCGGCCGACCTGCGGCGTCGCGATGCCGCGTGACGTGAGGCTTGCGCGCCGGACCGATCTTCAACCGCGCGCGGCGCCGCCCGTCGTGTCGGCCCGCGCATCCATCCACGACAGGAGTGCAACCATGCCAGCAAAATCCCAGGCCCAGCAGCGTGCCGCAGGCGCGGCGCTGTCGGCCAAGCGCGGTGAAACGAAGATGAAGGATCTCAAACCGCCGGCGAAGTCGATGGCCGAGTCGATGAGCGAGAAAGCGCTCGAGAAAATGGCTGCCACGCCCGTGCGCGGCAAACCGAAACACAAGCACGATGCGTGACCGACGACGACGTTTGGTGACGACCGCTGTCATCCAGGAGGGTTCCATGCTTCGATACGCCATCATCTTCTTCATCATCGCGCTCGTCGCCGCCGTGTTCGGCTTCGGCGGCATCGCGGCCGGCGCGGCCGAGATCGCGAAGATCCTGTTCTACATCTTCGTCGTGATCTTCCTGGTCACGCTGCTGCTGGGCGTCGTGCGACGATGAGTGTCGCGCCCGACCGGTCGCAGCGCGTGGCCGAACTCGAACACGCGCTCGCGATCGGCTTTCCGTCGCAGTCGACCGTCGTCGTGCATGCGGACGACGCATCCGGCGGCCTGACGATCCAGGTGTCGTGGGTGCGCGTGCCGTCCGACGAGGACGCGCGCGAATGGCGTTGCGCGGTCGACCTGCGGTTCGATCCGGACGTCGTCGATCGCTACGTTTTGCTCGACGCGGCCGACCGGCTGCGCGTGCGCACGCAGTTGTGCGACCACGCGCGGCGCGCGGTGGACGAGCGCAAGCCGCGCGTCGAGGATGCCGCGATCGAATGCAGCGTGACGCTCGACGTGACGCGCGCCGAATTCGACGCGGCGCTGGCCGCGCCCTGACGCCGCGGCCGGCGTCGCGGGCGCGGTCGCTGCCCGTCGTACCGGTTTTCGCTGCCGTCCGCATGCCCGCGCCGCGGCGCGGCGGTTTGCGTGGCGACTGCCCACCCGAATGCCACGAGGATCTTTCGATGACCCGTTCCACATCAGCCGGCAAGACCGCGCCCGCGCAGTCGACCGACAGCGCGAAGTCGCGCCAGCTCGACGAACACCGTTCGCGGCCCGACCACGAAGCGCTGCGCACCAACCAGGGCGTGCGGATCGCCGACAACCAGAACACGCTGCGCGGCGGTGCGCGCGGCCCGTCGCTGCTCGAAGACTTCATCATGCGCGAGAAGATCACGCACTTCGATCACGAGCGCATTCCGGAGCGCGTGGTGCACGCGCGCGGCTCGGCTGCGCATGGCGTGTTCCGCGTCTACGAACCGATGGCCGACTTCACGAAGGCCGCGTTCCTGCAGGACCCGGCCGCCGAAACGCCGGTGTACGTGCGCTTCTCGACGGTGCAGGGCCCGCGCGGTTCGGCGGACACGGTGCGCGACGTACGCGGTTTCGCGGTGAAGTTCTATACGGAAGAGGGCAACTACGACCTCGTCGGCAACAACATGCCGGTGTTCTTCATCCAGGACGCGATCAAGTTTCCCGACTTCGTGCATGCGGTGAAGCCCGAGGCACCGAACGAGATGCCGACCGGCGCGTCCGCGCACGACACGTTCTGGGATTTCGTGTCGCTGGTGCCGGAGGCCACCCACATGGTGCTGTGGCTGATGTCGGACCGCGCGTTGCCCGCGAGCTTTCGCGCGATGGACGGCTTCGGCGTGCATACGTTCCGCTTCGTGAACGCGGACGGCGCCGAGCGTTTCGTGAAATTCCACTGGCGGCCCGTGAGCGGCGCGTATTCGCTGCTGTGGGACGAGGCGCAGCGGATTGCCGGCCACGATCCGGATTTCAACCGGCGTGACCTGTGGATGGCGATCGAGCGCGGCGACTATCCGGAGTTCGAGCTCGGCGTGCAGATGATTGATCCGGCCGATGCGGGCCAGTTCGACTTCGACCTGCTCGACCCGACCAAGCTCGTGCCGGAAGAGCGCGTGCCGGTGCGGCCGATCGGCCGGATGACGCTGAACCGCAATCCCGACAACTTCTTCGCGGAAACCGAGCAGGTCGCGTTTCACCCGGGCCATGTGGTGCCGGGCATCGATTTCACGAACGACCCGTTGTTGCAGGGGCGCCTGTTCTCATACACCGATACGCAGCTGAGCCGGCTCGGCGGCCCGAACTTCCACGAGATCCCGATCAACCGGCCGGTGTGCCCGTTCGCGAACAACCAGCGCGATGCGATGCACCGGCAAACGATCAACGTCGGGCAGGCGTCCTACGAGCCGAATTCGACGAGCGGCGGCTGGCCGCGCGAGACCCCGCCGGCGCCGTCGGGCGGCGGCTTCGAGACCGTGCACGAGCCGCTCGAAGGCGAGAAGGTACGCGTGCGAAGCGAATCGTTCGCCGATCATTTCTCGCAGGCCGCGCTGTTCTACCAGAGCATGACGGAGATCGAGCAACGGCATATCCGCGACGCGTACTGCTTCGAGCTGGGCAAGGTGACGCAGCCGCGGATTCGCGAGCGGGTGGTCAACGACATCATCGCGCGCTTCGACGCGGGGCTGGCCGCGCAGGTCGCCGAACGGCTCGGGCTGCCCGCACCGCATGCGGGCGCGACGCCTGCCGTCGCGCAGCGCTCGCCCGCGCTGAGCCTGATCGGCCGCTCGAAGCCCGGCATCCGCTCGCGCAAGATTGCGCTGATCGCGACGCCGGGTGCGAGCGAGGCGCTCGTCGAGCAGGTGCGCGACGCGCTGCAGGCCGCGCATGCGGTGCCGACGATCGTCGCGCCGACGCTCGCGCCGATCGGCAGCATCGTGCCGCAGGCGACGCTGGCCGGCATGCCGTCGGTGATGTTCGACGCGGTGTTCGTGTGCGGCGGCGACGGCGATGGCCGCGACCTCGCGCACAGCGCCGACGCGCGGCATTTCGTGCGCGAGGCGTTCAAGCACCTGAAGCCGATCGCGGCCGTCGGGTCAGGGCGGCAACTGCTGAGCGCCGCGCATCTGCCGGACCCGGCCGAAGGCGTGTGCGTTGGGCAGGCCGTCGATCTCGACGCGATCCTGAATACGCTGTCCGACCACCTCGGCCGCCATCGCGTGTGGGCGCGCGAGCAGCAGGCCGCCGAGTTGCCGGCCTAGCGCCGCGCGATCATGGACATCGTCGTCGCGCTGCTCGGACAGGGCCGGATGCTCGGCCCCGGGCAGATGGCGCTGCGCGCGATCGTCGTGTCCCTGGTCGCGCTCGTGCTGATCCGCATCGCCGGGCGGCGCGCGTTCGGCCAGCGTTCGCCGTTCGACTACGTGGTCGGGATCCTGCTCGGCGCGATCCTGAGCCGCGCGGTGGTCGGTGCGTCGCCGTTCGTGGCGACCGTCGCGGCGTCGTTCGCGATCGCGCTGCTGCATCGCGCGATCGGCTGGGCCTGCGTGCGCTCGCGCCGGCTCGAGCGGCTGCTGGTGGGCGTCGAGCGCGAGGTGTATCGCAACGGCCGCTTCGACGACGCACAGATGCGCGCCGCGCTGCTCACGCCGACCGACATCCGCGAAAGCGTGCGGCAGGCGCTCGGCGCGACCGACCTGTCCGACGTCGACGCGGCGATCCTGGAACGCAACGGCCACGTCAGCATCGTGCGGCGCAGCCGTTGCCGCAGGCCGTGACGTGCGCCGGACCACACACGCGGCAAGGAGGACATCGATGGCACGGATGATCTGGAAAGGCGCGATCAGCTTCGGGCTCGTTCATGTGCCCGTGCAGCTGTTCCCGGCCACGCGTACCGTGAAGCCGTCGTTCCGCCTGCTCGACAGGCGCTCGATGGACCCGGTCGGCTACCGGCAGATCAACAAGCGCACCGGCAGGGAAGTCACGCGCGAGGACATCGTGCGCGGCTACGAGTACGAGAAGGAGCGTTATGTCGTGCTGACCGACGACGAGATCCGCGCGGCGAACCCCGAATCGACGCAGACGGTCGACATCGTCACGTTCGTCGACGAAGGCGCGGTGTCGTTCCTGTATCTCGACACGCCGTATTACCTCGTGCCGGACCGCAAGGGCGAAAAGGTCTACGCGCTGCTGCGCGATGCGCTGAAGGACAGCGGCAAGATCGGCATCGCGCACGTCGTGATGCGCGACCGTCAGCATCTCGGCGCGCTGATCCCGGTCGGGCCGCTGCTCGCGCTCGACACGCTGCGCTGGCAGGAGGAGCTGCGCCCGCTCGACGAACTGTCGGTGCCGGCCGGCGACGCGAAGCGCGCGGGCGTCAGTGCGCGCGAACTCGCGATGGCGAAGAAGCTGATCGACGACATGTCGGGTTCGTGGACGCCGGACGAGTATCACGACACGTTTCGCGACGACATCCTCGACCTGGTCGAACGCAAGGTGCGCGCGGGCCGGATCGAGGAGATCGAGGACCGGCCCGCGCAGACGGGGCGCGCGGCGTCCAACGTGGTCGACCTGACCGAATTGCTGAAACGCAGCCTGAAGGGCGGCAGTGCGCGGGCAGCCGATGCGGGCGAGGAGGCGGGCGACGAGGCGGATGCCGGGGCGCCGGCATCTTCGCGTGCCGCCGGTGCGCGGCGCAAACCGGCTGCGAAAGCACCGGCGAAAGGGGGCGCGAAGGTTGCCGCGAAGGCTGCCGCGAAGGGGGCTGAAAAGGGGGCTGAAAAGGGCACCGCGAAGGCGCCCGCAAAACGCGCGGCCGCGAAGCACGGCACGGCCGTGGCGCACCCGGCGAAGAAGATCGCCGCGCGCCGCAAGCACGCCGCATGATCGCGCAACGGAGAACGACGCGATGGCCGCGAAACTCGACCCCTATCGCCGCAAACGCCGCTTCGATGCGACGCCGGAACCCGAGGGCGCGCACGGGCGGCGGCGCGCACCCGCCGAGGCGGACGCGAGGAAGTCGCGGCAGTCGCCGAAGGCGGGAGCGTCCGCGCGCACGACCCGGCCGCTGCGCTTCGTGATCCAGGAACACCACGCGAGGCGGCTGCACTACGACTTCCGTCTCGAGCTCGACGGCACGCTGAAATCGTGGGCCGTGCCGAAAGGGCCGAGCGTCGATCCGGCGGTGAAACGGCTGGCCGTGCACGTCGAGGATCATCCGTTCGAATACGCGTCGTTCGAAGGCGAGATTCCGGCCGGACATTACGGCGCGGGCTCGGTCGTCGTGTGGGACGAAGGAACGTGGACGCCCGACGGCGGCGTCGCGCAGGCACGCGCGGGCTACCGTGCCGGCAAGCTGACGTTCCGGCTCGACGGCGCGAAGCTGCACGGCGGCTGGGCGCTGGTGCGCAGCGGGCGGCAGCAGGGGCGCCAGGAGCAATGGCTGCTGATCAAGGAACGCGATGACGACGCGCGCGATGCGGCGGCGTTCGATGTCGTCGCGCAGCGGCCGGGCAGCGTGCATGACGGGCTCACGCAGGCCGCGCGCACGAAGGGGAACGGCGACAAGCCGCCCCCTGCGCGTGCCGCGCGGCGCGGCCACGGCAACGCGCCAGGCATGAGCGACGCGCCGCACGACGACGACGCGGGCAGGCCGTCGGCCGACCTGTCGCACGTGGACGGTGCCGTGCGTGCGGCGTTGCCCGAGCGCGTCGCGCCGCAACTCGCGACGCTGGTCGATGCGCCGCCCGCGCACGGCGACTGGCGCTACGAAGTGAAATTCGACGGTTACCGGATCCTCGCGCGGATCGCCGGTCGTGGCGCGCGGCGGCACGTCACGCTGATGACGCGCGAAGGCCGCGACTGGACCGCGAAGCTGCGTGCGCCGCGCGATGCGCTCGCCGCGCTCGAGGTCGACAACGCGTGGCTCGACGGCGAGGCCGTCGTGCTCGGCGAGAACGGCCTGCCCGATTTCCAGGCGCTACAGAACGCGCTCGGCGCGGGCCGCTCGGATGCGGTGACGCTGTTCGTGTTCGACCTGCCGTTTCTCGACGGATACGACCTGCGCGACGTGCCGCTCGCCGCGCGTCGCGCGCTGCTCGAACCGCTGCTCGCCGGCAGCGATCCGTCCCGGCTGCGTTTTTCACCCGATCTCGGCGACGACGTCGTGCCGCTGATCGCGCACGCGTGCGACACGGGGCTCGAAGGGTTGATCGGCAAGCGCGCGGAGTCGCGTTATCGCGGCGGCCGCTCGCCCGCCTGGATCAAGCTGAAATGCCGGCGGCGGCAGGAGTTCGTGATCGGCGGCTACACCGAGCCGTCGGGCAGCCGGCACGGGTTCGGCGCGCTGCTGCTCGGCGTCCGTGCGCCGGACGCGGGCGGCAAGCGGTCACGCGGCACGCCGCCGTTGTGCTATGTCGGCCGCGTCGGCACCGGGTTCGACACGCGCCTGCTCGACCGGCTCGCGGCGATGCTGCGCAAGCATGAGCGCGACACGACGCCGTTCGACCCGCCGCCGCGCGAACGGTCGCGCACACGCGTGCACTGGGTCGAGCCGACGCTCGTCGCCGAATGCGAATTCGCGGAATGGACGGGCGACGGGATCGTGCGGCAGGCGTCGTTCATCGCGCTGCGCGAAGACAAGCCGGCGCGGCAGATCGTCCGCGAAGTGCCGCGCCATACCGAATCGGAGACGACGATGGACGAACCCCACGCAGCGCACGGCAACCCGCATGACAACCACCCGCATTCACCGCATACCGATACCGGTCACGACCGCCGGCCGCGCGCACGATCGCATGCGTCCACCGGCCGCGCGCACGGCGAACCCGGCGTCGATCACGTTGGCCGCGTGCGCATCACGCATCCCGACCGCGTGCTCGACCCGCGCAGCGGCACGCGCAAGATCGACCTCGCGCATTACTGGTTGTGGGTCGCGCCGTGGCTGCTGCCCGACCTGAAAGGCCGGCCCGTGTCGCTCGTGCGCGCGCCGGGCGACATCGCCGGCGAACTGTTCTTCCAGAAGCATGCGGAGCGCCGCGAAATCCCGTTCGTCAAGCAGCACGCGGGACTCGATCCCGGCCACGGCCCGCTGCTGTCGATCGACAGCGTCGACGCGCTGCTCGGCGCCGCGCAGATGGGCACGATCGAGCTGCACACGTGGAACGCGCACGCGTCGAACATCGAGCGGCCCGACCGGATCGTGTTCGACCTCGATCCCGATCCGGCGCTGCCGTGGCGCGCGATGATCGACGCCGCGCAGATCGTGCGCGGGCTGCTCGACGAACTGGGGCTCGTGTCGTTCTGCAAGACGAGCGGCGGCAAGGGGCTGCATGTCGTCGTGCCGCTCACGCGGCATGCGGGCTGGGACGACGTGAAGGACTTCTCCCGCGCGGTCGCGCAGCACGTCGCCGCTACGCTGCCCGAGCGCTTCACCGCGACGATGGGGCCGCGCCACCGGCGCGGCAGGATCTTCGTCGACTACCTGCGCAACGGCCGCGGCGCGAGCACGATCGCCGCGTACTCGGTGCGTGCGCGGCCCGGCATGGGCGTGTCGGTGCCGCTCGAATGGGACGAGGTACCCGGCACGACGGGCGGCGCGCAATGGACGATCGACACGCTCCGCGAACGGCTCGACGCGCTGAAACGCGACCCGTGGGAAGGCTACGCGCACACGCGCCAGCGCCTCACGGCGTCGATGCGTGCGCGGCTCGGGGCGCAAACGTGAACGCGTCAGCGCCGATGCTGCAGCCGGTGATACCAGTTCATCAGCGGCGTCGCGGAGATCCCGTGCGCGATCACCGATGCCGACACGACGACCAGCACCGGTGCCGCCAGCGAGCGCACCGCGCCGGACGGCGCGTGCTCGATCGCGAACAGCAGGTAGTAGAACGAGCCGATCCCGCGAATGCCGAACCAGGCCATCAGCCGCCGCTGCGCCTGCGTCGCGCGCGAACCGGCGAGCGTGACCAGCACCGCGAGCGGCCGCACGACGACGAACAGCACGGCGGCCAGCGCGGCCGCCCCCCACGTGAGCAGCGGGCCCGGTAGCGTCGCGAGCACGCTGCCGATCATCGTCATCACGACGGCTTCCGCGATCCGTTCGAGTTCGATCGTGAAGCCGAGCACCGATTCGGCCATGAACGCGTGTGCCTTCTCGGGATGCTTCTCGGTGGCGACGACGTCTTCCGAATCGATCTGACCGATCACTTCACGCGGCCTGCGGTCGCCGCTCGCGCGGTGCTCGACGCGGCGCATCGCGACACCGGCCGCGAACGTCGCGATGAAGCCGAAGGTGTGCGCGAGCTGTGCGGCGCCGAACGACAGCACGATCAGCGCGAGCGCGAAGAAGCCTTCGAGGCCGAGCGCCTGCGCGTGCCGCGTGCGCAGCCAGCCGATCAGTTTCGTCGTCGCCCAGCCGAGGGCGCCGCCGATCGCGGCCGCGCCCGCGATGCCCCACAGCGCGACGAGCGCGAACGCGCCGGACAGCGGCGCGAGCCCGTAGGTCGCGTCGCGCGTGCCGCACAGGGTGAGCCCCGCGAGCGCGAACGGCAACGCGATACCGTCGTTCAACCCGCCTTCGCCGGACAGCGCGAAGCGCACGAGATCGCGATCGCCCGGGTCGTGCACCTGCACGTCGTGCGCGAGCACGGGGTCGGTCGGTGCGAGGATCGCCGCGAGCAGCAGCGCCGGGCCCCAGCCGAGCCCGAGCGTGAGCGCCGCGCACGCGGCGAGCAGCGGCACGGTGACGATCATCGCGAGCAAGCCGAGGCGGCACGGCACGAGCCACAGCCGGTCGGTCAGCGGCACGCGCAGCCGCAGCCCGATCGCGAACAGCGACACGAGCAGCGCGATTTCGACGATTTCACGCAGCAACGGCGCGTCGCGTTCGAGGTCGAGCTGCAGCAGGCCGGCGCCGGCCGGGCCGAGCGCGACGCCGAGCACGAGATAGATCATTGCAGTGCTGCACGGCAGGTGGCGCAGCGCCGACGTCGCGACGCCCATGCCCAGCAGTACCGCGCCGATGATCAGGTACCAGAGCGTCTCATGCATGCGCGGGCTCGCGGCGGGCGGGGAAGGCGGACGCGCAACCGGTCAGGGCTTGCGGCCGAATGCCTCGCGCAGTTTGCGTTTCGCGCGTTCGAGCGTCGTGCGGCGCGTTTTCGGCAGATTGCGGCCCGCGCGGTTCACGTAGAAGTTCAGCATCGACATCGCCGACTGGAACGGCGACGCCTTGCGGCGGCGGCTGTGTTCGGCCGAACGCTTCAGCGACGCGGCGATCGCCGCCGGATCGTCGGACTTGAAGATGTCGGGCTCGATGTCGAGCGCATCGCTGCGTTGCGTGACTTCGCCGGACCAGCGCTTGCGGTGTGCCGGATCGGCGCTGCGGGCGCGGCCGGGACGGCGCGTGAGGCGCTTGCCGTGTGCGTGGGAAGCAGAAGCGGAAGGCATGTGACGGGGCTCCGTGTGGGGTCGAGGGATGGGTCCTGCGGAGACACGCGACGCAATCCGCGTGCCGCGCCGCGGGCGTGTGCGGACGTCGGCATGGGCATTGCTGGAAGGGCGTTGCCGGAAGGCACGAACAGGCATTTCCGTTACCGCATCACCACCACGGAGACAACGCCATGAAGCCAGCAACCGATCCGAAGCCTGTCGCGCGGCGCGATGACGGCGCGGTTTCCCGGGACGGGCGCGCGGCCACCACGCAGGAGGACATCATGCAATCGAATTCCCGGATTTGGCTGGAGAACGACGAGATCGACGGCGAGGCGCTCGACGTGGACGATCTCGACACGACGGTTCATGTCGACGTCGCGACCGGCAGGGTCATGTTCCATGCGGCGTGGGCGAATGCGCCCGAGGCGCCGCCCGAGGTGGCGCGGTATTCGGTCGTGCTCGCGCTCGACTGCGACACGATGGAGCGTTACGCGGATCTCGACGAAGGCGCACGCACGCGCGTGCACGCGATGCTGCACGAGGCCGTGCAGCAGACGCTCGAGCAGTTGCCCGACACCGACGAAAACCTGACGCTGACGATCGAACTGACCGACGCGATGCTCGATGCGGCGCGGCACCTGCAGTAATCGTTGCGGGCCGACGTGCCGCATCGGATTACATCCCGTTGAAATCTTTGCAGTCGGGCGCGCGGCGACGTCGAACGGGCCGGCCGGGAGCATGCGTGTGCCGGCCTTGATGCGATCGCGGGTCGTTCCCCGGCCGGTACCTCGATGCGAGCGGGTGCGACCGTGCGCGTGCAAGTGCAGCGCGCCCGGCGGCCGGCACGCCGATTGCTGCACGACCGATGCGGCACGACGTGTGCCGCCCATCCGAAGGAGACATTCATGAGCGGCAGGCTGGAGCATTGCAAGGTGGCCATCCTCGCGGTCGACGGATTCGAGGAAGCCGAACTCGTCGAGCCGCAACGCGCGCTCTCGGCCGAGGGCGCGCAGGTCGACGTGATTTCGCAGAAGCGCGGCGAGATCCAGGGTTTCCGGCACGTCGACAAGGGCGGGCGCGTGAAGGTCGACCGCACGTTCGACGATGCGCGCGAAGGCGATTACGACGCGGTCGTGCTGCCTGGCGGCGTCGTGAACGGCGACGCGATCCGGATGCTGCCGGCGGCGCGCGAATTCGTGACGGCGGCCGTCGGCGCCGGCAAGCCGATCGCGGCGATCTGCCACGGCGGCTGGCTGCTCGTGTCGGCCGGGCTCGTGGAGGGCCGCACGATGACGAGCTGGCCGAGCCTGCAGGACGATATCCGTCATGCGGGCGGCAAGTGGGTCGACGAGGAGGTCGTGCGCGACGGCAACCTGATCACGAGCCGCAAGCCCGCCGACCTGCCCGCGTTCAATGGCGCGCTGGTCGAGCGCCTCGCGTCGCGGGGGGCGTAAGCCGATGCCGGCCGATTCCGCCCGCCGCGTGACGCTGACCGACACGCCGCCCGTGTTCGACGGAGCGGCGCTGCAGTTGAGTTTCGTCGTCGACGTCGATGGCGTGCCGCAAACCTGTGCGATCACGGTCGAGGCGCTCGAGGATCATTTCGGCGCGCAGTCGGCGCTGGAGGCCGACCTGCGCGATGCGTTCGAACGCGGCCGCGCGCGCATCGAGGCCGCGTGCGCGGAGGTTCTGGCCGACGGCGGCGGGGCGGACGTGGTGCTGCAAAGCGGTTATTTCCGTGCGCCGGGCGGTCGGGTGCGGGCCGGGCTGTTTCGTCCGGGGAAGTCCTGACCTCCGTCGCGCTTCCCGAAGCGTCGTTCCGCGCCGCATCCAGCCATCAGGCCATCCAGCCAACCGCATTACACGCCATTGAAAACTTTGCCGCGCGTCGCAGGCATCGCTCGGTGCCAAATCGCGCTGCGTGCCGAACGCGCGGTGCGGTTCGCGTCGTGTCGACAGGCATGTTCCCTGCATGAATGGCCTGTTACCGGCGCACGATTCGCGCCGCATGCCGATGCGACCCGTTCGTCGCATCGCACGTAGCCGCAGACGGGGAACGAGCATGCTGACCGCCCATGAATTTGCCGTGCTGTTCCTGGTGCATCACGCACCGGAGCAGATCCAGATCGACCGCGACGACGTCGTCGCCCTCGTCGAGCAACAACTGATCGTGATGCAGCGCGACGACGCGTCCGGCGAGCGTCGGCCCGTGTTGACGGCCGGCGGCTTGTCGGTTCTGAAGTGCGTGCAGCGGCATGACGGGGGCGCGACCGACGTGACTGACCTGAGTGACATGAACGACGCGTGATGCACGGCGCCGCGCGGCGCTCACCGCGCGATCGCGACGCCCGCGTTGACCTGGACGACAGGTGTCCGGCCGTCGAACGGCGGCGCGGGCAGGAAGCGGTCGATCACGCCGGCTTCGAACAGCAGGCAGTACGTCGATCCGCCGAACTGGAAGTAGCCGATCTCGTCGCCCTTGTCGACGCGCTGCCCCGGCACGACGTCGATCACGCACGACGACACGTCGCCCATCCCGACGAACACGGCCGCCACGGTGCCGATGCCGGGATCGTCGCAGGAGAGCGCGACCACCGCGCGCGTGGCGACGGCCGTCATGTAACCCTGCGAGTCGTTCAGCCCGGCCGGATCGGTGCCTTCCGCCTCCGCGACCGAGTAGTAGGTCCCGTCGACACGGTACGCGTGCGTGACGACGCCGCGCACCGGTGCATGCCAGCGATGGTAGTTGTACGCGCTCAGGTAGGCCTGGTAGATGTCGCCGCCGACGAAGCGCTCGGCGAGCGGCAGCCACGCGGGCGTGAAGAGGTCGCGCAACGAGTACGGCTGTGCCTTGATCCAGAACGTGTCGCGCAGCTTCACCTTCGATTCGGTGTGGTACGGCGCGGCCTCGCATGCGCTGACGATCACGTGCGGATCGTCGGGTGCCTCGACCGGGCGCGCGCCGTCGCGAAAGCGTCGCGTGAAGAAGTCGTTCCACGAGTCGAAGCCCAGGTGCGGCTGGTCGTCGCGATACTGGAACTGCGACAGCCCGAGGCGCCTGCACGCTGCGTCGCAGAACCAGCCGTCGGGCGCCGACGTGTCGAGATGCGTGCGCGAATGCGGGCCGCCGAGGAAGTCGCACCATACGTTCAGCACGCACTTCAGGTGCGCGTTGACGGTCGCGTCGCGAAACACCGCGTGGCCCGACGGCATGCACATCGGCCAGTCGAGGAACGCGTTGATCGGGCACACGATCAGGCTCGCTTCGCTGAAAGGGGGCGTATAGGTCATCAGGTGATCGAGCACCGTCATCAGCTCGCCGATCGACGCGTAGCCGAGCCGCAGGCCCGAGTCGAGCGCCTCGTCGATTGCGCGGGTCAGGCCCATGCGCAGGACGGCATGGTCGTCGAACAGCCGCGCGAGGGCCTGCACGGCCGGCGTGCGCAAGCGGTCGCCGGCATGCGCGCGGGCCTCCGCCGCGATCCTTTCGCGGAACGCGGCCATGTGGGTTTCTTCGCGCGCCATCCATTCGCCGAGCCGATGGCGCGTGGCGGGCGGCGGGTTGCGGTCGGTCGGCATGGTTTCCTCCGGACGTTGGTTCGTCATGAACGTGATCAGCAAGATGCTTGCCCGGCGGCGGCACCGAAATTGCGGCGATCGTTCGTCCGTTTTTTTGACACGGGAGACGAAGATGAACGCGGCTTCGAATGCACGACAGGCGAACAAGACGAACGAGACGGGCGCGAACGACGCGCGGCACGGCGGCGAACAGCACACGGTGACGCCGACGCGTACACGTGTGCGGCCGGCCAAGGCGGCGTCGCGCGACACGCGTCGACCGGCCGGGCGCGGCGCGGGTGGCTCAGGTGGCGCAAGCGGCGCGAGCGGGACGAGCGGGACGAGCGGGACGAGCGGGCCCGTGGCCGCGCACGACGGCGACAGGAAGGGCAATCCGCTATGGGAGGACGACGGCGGGGCGATACCGCCCGAAGAGTGGTCGTGACGGGGCAATCGTGCTTGGCACGTGCGCAAGGCTGCCGACGTTCGGTCGATTGGATCGACGATCGCCGGCGTGCCAGATACGACACGCACCGGCAGGGCAGGGCAGCTTTCAACCGCCGACACGCGCCGCCACGAGCACCGCAACAGGCAATCCGGCCAGGCAGCGGCGTAGCGCCAGCACCCCGTCGGGCATATCGATCGTGTCCCGATCGTTCAGCCAGTCGATCCACGGCCCCCCGATTCCGCGCGGCAGCACGACCGCCGTATCGCCCCACTGCGCGGGCGCCACGCGCGGCATCCCGGGCGCTTCCCCCAGCAACCGGCTCGCGAGCCGCGTCGCGACGATCACCACGGTGGCGGCCGCGTCGCACCGCGCGAACGCCACCGCGTGACGACCAAGCGGGCCGCGCACGCGTAGCGGCACGTACGCGCCGTCCGCAAACGTCGCCGGCCACCGCGCGCGCAGCGCGAGCATCCGCTCGATCAGCGCGCGTTTCACGCGCGCATCGGGCCAGGCCGGCAGGTACGACGCGACCGGATCGTCGACCCGTTCGGCCGCCAGTGCGTCGAACGGCACGTCGCGCCGGTTGTCCGGATCGACGAGCGAGTGATCCCAGCACTCGGTTCCTTGATAGAGGTCAGGCACGCCGGGCGACGCGATCCGCAGCGTCGTCTGCGTCAGGCTGTTGACGATGCCGGCCGGTGCGATCCGCGCGACGAACGCATGCAGCCGGTGCGCGAAATCGCTGGCGCCGCGCGGCGTCAGGATCGCGCGGACGAATGTTTCGCAGGCGTGCTCGTAGTCCGGTTCGGGCGCCAGCCAGTCGCTGTGCCGCTTCGCTTCGCGCACTGCTTTCGTCTGCCACTGCGCGACGCGCGCGGCGAGTCCGGCCAGCCCGGCCGCATCGTCGGGCGCGAGTGCCGGCGGCCAGCAGCCGACGAGCGTCTGGTACAGCATCGTCTCCGCGGCCGGCCCCGGCGCCCACGCGAGATCGCGATGCGCGCGGCCCCGGTGCGGCAGGTTCAGCGCGCTCCAGTCGAGCGATGCCGCGCGCCATGCGTCCGGGATCTCGCTGAGCACCGCGAGCCGTGCACGCGCGTCCTCGCCGCGCTTGTGGTCGTGCGTGGCCGTCGCGACGAGCCCGTGCGGCACGGTGCGCGCGCGGCGCCGGTTGCGTGCGTGGAACGCGCCGCGCGACAGGCTGAAGTCGCCGGCGTCGGCGCCGACCTCGTTGCGCGACAGCAGCCGGCCGTAGCGATAGTGGGCCGTATCCTCGACGCCTTTCGCGGCGAGCGGCGCGGTGAGCTGCGCGAACGCGACGCGCGCCGCGGCCAGCGCGTCGGCGTTTGCGCGCGGCACGCGTGCGGCCGGCAAGCCCAGCCACGCGGCGACGCGATCGAGCGCGAACCGGTCGGCCGGATCGATGGCCGCGCACGCGCTTTCGTACGCGAGCGCGAGCACGCGGCGGTCGGCATCGTCCGGCTCCTCGCGCGGTGCCGGATACATGCGGTACACGGGCAGCCGCACCGCCAGTTCGCCGAGCACGCGCCGAATCGCGATCAGGCTGACGTCCCGCGTGGCGGGCGACGCGCGCGCGATCCCGTGCAGCAGCCGCGCGGCGCGCGCATGCTCGACGGCGAGCTGGCGCATCAGCACGCGCCGCTTGCCGTCGAGCGCATCCTGCGCGAACGTGCGCGACGAGCCCGACACGGCCGCCCAGTGCGCGGCCAGCGGTTCGGCGCCGGCCGGGTCGTGCAGCAGCGCGCCGACGTCGTTCATGAAGTCGTAGCCGGTCGTGCCGGCGACGGCCCAGTCGGCGCGCAGCGATTCGCCCGGCGCGAGGATCTTCTCGACGACGACATACGGCGGCGCGCTGCGCTGCGCGGCCAGTCGTGCATGCAGCCGCCGGCAGTAGGCGCGCGGATCGGCGAGGCCGTCGACGTGATCGACGCGGATGCCGTCGACGAGCCCGGCCGCGTGCAGGCGCAACGGCAGCGCGTGAACGGCGTCGAACACCGCGTCGTCGTCGACGCGGACGGCCGCGAGTGTCGCGATGTCGAAGAAGCGCCGCCAGTTCAGCTCGTCGGCGGCCGTGCGCCACCACGCGAGCCGGTAATGCTGGCGTTCGAGCAGCCGGTGCAGGCTGGTGCGCGAGCGCGCGACGCGCGGGTCGGCGCCGCGCAGCACCGCGTCGAGCGCGTGCGGGCCGTGCGCGGCCGCGTGATCGCGCAGCGAGGCATGCGCGGTGGCCAGCCGTGCACTGTCGCGCGCCGGCGCGGCGTCGAAGCGTTCGGCGAGCGCGTTCAGGTCCGCGCGGTTCGCGAGGCGCAGGATGTCGGCATAGGTGGCGGCCGCCACGGGCAGCCGCCGTCCGGGGCACGCGATGAAGAAACGGCCGCTGGCCGGGTCTGCGTTCAGCGTGATGTCGCCGGCCGCGAGCGCGTCGCCATAGGGCATCCCGAGACACGGCAGCAGCACCTTGCCGTCGAGTGCCGGATCGGGCGGATGCCAGTCGATGTCGAAATGGCGCGCATACGGGCTGGCGGGGCCCCATTCGAGCACGTCGTTCCACCAGCCGTTCGACGAGCCGCCGACGCCCATATGGTTCGGCACGATGTCGACGATCACGCCGAGGCCGCGTGCACGCAACGCGTCGACGAGCCGATTGAAACCTGCTTCGCCGCCGAGTTCGGGATTGAGCGTGCCGTAATCCACGGTGTCGTAGCCGTGCCGCGAGCCCGCTTCGGCGGCCGAAACCGGCGACAGGTACAGGTGACTCACGCCGAGCCGCGCGAAGTAGTCGGCGTGCGAGGCCGCGTCGTCGAACGTGAAACCCGCATGAAGCTGCAGTCGCAGCGTCGCGCGCGGCGTCATGCGCCGCGCTCCCTGGAACGGCGCGCCTGCACGACGGCGGCGATGCGTTCGCGCACGTCGGCGTCGAACAGCGAGTCGATTGTGCGCGGCAGACGTTGCCGCCAGTTCGGATGCCCGCACGGCGGCCCCGGCAGGTTCGGCTGCGCGTCCAGCGCGAGCAGGTCCTCGAGCGGCACGATCGCGAGCGGCGACGGGCTGCGCGCGACGTAAGCGAGGATCGCGCCGACCGGCGGGGCATCGGCCGGCGGGGCGGCGGCGCCGGCCGGTGCGCAGCCGGCCTGCTGCAGCGCGTGCCATAACGCCGCGCGTTCGGCGGCGCGTTCCGCGTGCGCGGCGGGCAGGCCGGGGGGCGCGTCGGGCGGCGCCGCGTTGCCGGCGTCCGGGCGCGGCGCGGTGTCGTGCCCGCGCGCCTGCACGATTTCGTCCGAATCGTGCGCACTGGCGTCGTCCGGTGCGGGAGCGGCCACGTCGTACCTGTCCGCGTCGTCGTGCTGCGCGGCGGCCTGGGCCGCGGCTTGCCGCCAGGCCAGGTCGACGCCGCGCCACCAGCCGGCCACGGTCGGCAAATCGTGAGTCGACGTCGTCGCGATCGCGTCGCGGTCCCACTCGGACGGCTGCCGGAACGCGCCGCCCGCATCGCGCTCGAACCACAGCACGCGCATGCCCGCGACCCCCTGCGCGCCGAGCCGTTCACGAAACCCGGCGGGCACCGTGCCGAGATCCTCGCCGATCGCGAGCGCGCGATGGCGGGCCGCCTCGAGCGCGACGAGCCGCATCAGATCGTCGACCGGATAACGCAGGTACGCGCCGTCGCGCGGCGAGCCGCCGTCCGGCACGATCCACATCCGCGCGAAGCCGAGCACGTGATCGATGCGGATGCCGCCCGCGTGCGCGAACGCCGCGCGCAGCAGCTCGATGAACGGCACGAAACCTTCCGCGCGCAGCGCGTCCGGCGTCCAGGTCGTCACGCCCCACGCCTGGCCGGCCGCGTTGAACAGGTCGGGCGGCGCGCCGAGCGATACGCCGCGCAGCAGCGTCGCGCCGTGCGCCCACGCGTCGCTGCCCGCGCGATCGGAGCCGACCGCGAGATCGGCGATCAGCCCGGTGGCCATGCCGGCGCGGCGGGCCGCATGCTGCGCGTCGCCGAGCGCGCGCGCGGCGCACCATTGCAGGAACGTATGGAACGCGACCGTATCGGCATGCGTGTGCGCGAATGCGTCGACTTCCGCCGATGCCGGGTCGCGCCACGGCGCCGGCCACTGCCGCCAGTCCGCCCCGAGCCCGTGTTCGATGCAGAACGCCTGCAGCGCATCGAAGCGCGCATGCGCGTCGAGCGCCGCGCCGCCCGTCGCGCGAAACCGCTGGAACGCGTCGCGCGACGGGGCGTCGTCGGCGCGCCACGCGTCGAAGCACGCGCGCAGGCGGCGCAGCTTCAGCGGCAGCACGTGCGGCCAGTCGATCAGCGGCGCATCGGCTGCCGCACCGGATACGTGACGCACGGCCTCGGCGCCCGGCACTGCGTCGCAGTCGAGATACGCGACGTTGTGCCAGCGCCGCGACGACGGCGAATACGGGCTGTCGTGCGCGGGCAGCGCCGGATAGCCGGCGTGCGTCGGGCTGATCGCCACTGCCTGTGCGCCATGCCGCGCCGCGCGCGCGGCCAGCCGCGCGAGCGCGGTGTAGTCGCCCGCGCCGCCGTCGCCCGCGCGGCGCAGGCTGTAGAGCTGCGCCGCGATGCCCCAGCGGTTGCCCGCATCCGTCGCACGCGTGTCGAACGGGTGCGTATGGGGCAGCGCGATCGTCAGCCCGATGCGCCGGTCGCCGATGTCGAGCGCGTGGTAACCGGGCATCGCGAGCGGCGGCAATGCGCCGTGCGCATCCACGCGCCCGTCGATGTGTCCGCCCGCTTCGAGCGTGATCCGGAAGCGCGCGCCCGGTTGCGCAAGTGCGGCGGGCAGGGGCAGCGGCAGGCCCGCGTCGCCGGTCACGACGCGCGGCACCGCCGTGTGTTCGCCCGCGAGCGCCGCCGCGCTTTCGACGCGCTGAGCCGCCGTGCCGCACGGCCAGCCCAGCGCATCGACGAGCGCGGCGAGCGCGCCGTCGTCCACCCGCCGCGCGATGCCGCCGGCATCGGTCCAGTCGGATTCCAGGCCGGCCGCGTGCGCGAGTGTCGAGATCGAAACGTCGGTCGTCATGATCGGCTCTGCCCGTTCGCGCGATGGTGCCGCGCATCGTGGTTGACCGCACCGTCCCGCCAAGCGATGCACGCGCGTGGCGGCAGCTTCAGGTCGGGCAGCCGGTCGCGGGCGCGCGGCGGCGTCTCGAACACGATCTTGCCGACCGGCAGTTCGGGCAGTGCCGCGTCGAGCGAGCCGAGATTCAGCGCGATCGTCAGCGTGCTGCCGTCGCCGAGGCGCCAGCGCGCGACGAGCGCCGCAGGGTCGCCGTCGCCCGCGAGCAGGTCGACGCCGAGTGCCCGCGCGCCCGGCACATGCGGCGTCACGAGCACCGCGCGCACCGTCAGCGCGCTGCGGTAGAAGCGCTGCCATGCGGCCGCATCGGGCCAGTTGTCGTCCGGCGGATGGTGCGACGACGAACGGACAAACGTCGCGATGTCGTTCGGGTCGGGAATCAGGTCGCGATGCGCGGGATCGGCGAACGCCGGAAATGCCGAGAATTCGCGGCGCCGGCCTTCGCGCACCGCGTCGGCGAGCGCGCCGCGATAGTCGGTGAAGAACTGGAACGGCTGCGTGCTGCCGTCTTCCTCGCCCATGAACAGCAGCGGGATCGGCGGCGCGAGCAGCATCAGCGCGGTGGCCGCGCGCACCGCGTCGTCGTTCGCGAGCGCGCGCAGCCGCTCGCCGAACGCGCGGTTGCCGATCTGGTCGTGGTTCTGCAGGAACGTGACGAACGCGGTGGGCGGCAGGTGCGCGCTCGGCTCGCCGCGCGCGGCGCCGTCGTGCAGCGGCGACGGTTCGCCCTGGTACGCGAAACCTTCGCCGAGCGTGCGCGCGAGATGGCGCAGCGGCGCGTCGGCGTACGCGCGGTAGTAGCCGTCGCGCTCGCCGGTCAGCAGCACGTGCGCGCTGTTGTGGAAATCGTCGTTCCACTGCGCATCGAAACCGCCGGGGCCGAGCAGGCTCGCCGTGTTGCGTTCGTTCTCGAGCACGAGATGAAGGTGGCGTGTGTCGCCTGCATGCGCCCGCACGCGGCGCGCGAGTTCGCGCAGCCACGCGTCGTCGCCGATCGCGTGCGCGGCGTCGATGCGCAGCCCGTCGAAACGGAATTCGTCGAGCCAGTACAGCGCATTCTCGATGAAGAACGCGCTCGTCTGCGGGTGCGAAAAATCGATCGCGGGCCCCCACGCGGTCCGCCGGTCGTCGCGGAAGAAGGCGGGCGCGTAGCGCGGCAGCTGGTTGCCTTCGGGGCCGAAGTGGTTGTACACGACGTCGAGGAACACCTGCAGCCCGAGCCCGTGCGCGGTGTCGACGAGCGCCTTCAGCTCCTCGGGCCGCCCGTACGACGCATCGGGCGCGAACGGCAGCACGCCGTCGTAGCCCCAGTTGCGCGAACCGGGGAACGCGTTGACGGGCATCAGCTCGACGGCGGTCACGCCGAGCGCGGCAATGGCCGGCAGCCGCCGCTCGACGCTCGCGTAGCCGCCGCATGCGCCGACGTGCAACTCGTACAGCACCGTCTCGTGCCACGGCCGGCCGCGCCATGCGCCGTCGCGCCAGCGATACGACGCCGGATCGACGACCTGGCTCGGGCCGTCCACGCCGCCGGGCTGGAAGCGCGACGCCGGGTCGGGCACCGCGAGACCGTCGTCGAGGCGGTAGCGATACAGCGCGCCGGGGCCGCACGGCGCGACCGTCTCGAACCAGCCGTCGCCGACGGGTGTCATCGGGATCGTGTGTTCGCTATCGTCGTGCAGTTCGACGGCGGCCGTGCGGCTGGCGGGCGCCCAAAACCGGAAGCGCGTGCGTTCGGCATCGACGCAGGTCGCGCCGAACGACGATTCGAACGCGTGCGTGCCGGTTGGACGATCGGAACGGGATGTCATGGCGGTCCTCAGGAGGGCGGGTCGGGCGGCACGGCGGCCACCGCGATCGCGGCTGCATGCGCGGCGACGTCGAGCCCGTCGGCCGGCCAGTTGCGCGGGCCGGCGTCCGGCGTGGCCGTGTCGACCAGCACGCGGTATTCAAGCATCGGCGCGGGCGGCGCGAACACGATCGTCTCGGACGACGCGTTCAGCATCACCAGCAGCGCCTCGGTGCGCCCGGTGCGGCCCGTGCCGACACGCCGCATCGTCAGCGCGCGGCGTTCGCGATCCTGCCACGCGGGCACGGTCATCGCGACGCCGCGCTCGTCGAACCAGTCGATCTCGGCCATGCCCGGTGCGGCGTTGCGGTCGCCCGACGGATAACCCGGCGTGGACATCACCGGATACATGCGGCGCAGCGCGGCGAGCCGCGACACGAAGCGCATCAGCGTCACGGCTTCGTCACTGTGGGCGAGGTCCCAGTCGAGCCACGACAGTTCGTTATCCTGGCAATACGCGTTGTTGTTGCCGTGTTGCGTGCGGCCGAACTCGTCGCCGGCCACCAGCATCGGCGTGCCGAGCGCGGTGAACAGCGTCGCGAGCATCGAGCGCGCGACGCGCGCGCGCACCGCGCGGATCGCGGCATCGTCGGTGGGCCCTTCGGCGCCCCAGTTCGCGCTGCAGTTGTCGTCGCGGCCGTCGCGGTTGTCCTCGCCGTTCGCTTCGTTGTGTTTCGCCGAATACGAGACGAGATCGGCGAGCGTGAAGCCGTCGTGCGCGGTGACGAAATTGACCGATGCCCACGTGTGGCGCCGCTGGTGGTTGAACAGGTCGGCCGACCCGGCGAGCCGCGCGGCGAGCTCCGGCCGCTGGCCCGCGTCGCCGCGCCAGAAGCGCCGCACGGTGTCGCGAAAGCGGTCGTTCCACTCGGCGAAACCGGGCGGGTGGCGGCCGAGCTGGTAGCCGCCGGGGCCGAGGTCCCACGGCTCGGTGATCAGCTTGCGCTGCGCGAGCACCGGGTCCTGCCGCAGCGCGTCGAAGAAGCCCGCGCCGGGGTCGAAGCCGTGCGCCTCGCGCCCGAGCGTCACGCCGAGGTCGAAGCGGAAGCCGTCGACGTTGAACGCGGTGGCCCAGTAGCGCAGCGAATCCATCACCATCTGCACCACGCGCGGATGCGACAGGTTCAGCGTGTTGCCGCAGCCCGTCTCGTCGACATGAAAGCGCTGGTCGCCCGGCACGAGCCGGTAGTAGCTCGCGTTGTCGAGGCCGCGCCACGACAGCGTCGGGCCGAGCTCGTTGCCCTCGCACGTATGGTTGTAGACGACGTCGAGCACGACCTCGATGCCGGCCGCATGCAGCTGCCGGATCGCGATGCGCATCTCGTCGAGCCGCCGCGTCGCGAGATACGCGGGCTCCGGCGCGAAGAACGCGGCCGTGTCGTAGCCCCAGTAGTTGCGCAGCCCGCGGTTCACGAGCGCGCGCTGCTGCAGGAACGCGTGGACGGGCAGCAGCTCGACCGTCGTCACGCCGATCGACAGCAGGTGATCGATGAACGCAGGATGCGCGAATGCCGAGAACGTGCCGCGTTCGGGCGGGCGCAACCCGGCGCGGCGCATCGACGTGCCGCGCACGTGGGTCTCGTAGATCACCGTGTTGCGCCACGACACGCGCGGGCGCCGGTCGGTGCTCCAGTCGAACGCCTCGTCGACCACCACGCACTTCGGCATCGCGGGCGCCGAATCGCGGCGGTCCATCGACAGGTCCGCGCGATTCGAATGGACGCGATAGCCGAACAGCGCGTCCGACCAGCGGAACTGGCCGACCAGCTTGCGCGCGTACGGGTCGAGCAGCAGCTTGGTGGAATTGAAGCGATGGCCGTGCTGCGGCTGGTAGGGGCCGTCCGCGCGAAACCCGTACACGGTGCCCGGATGCGCGTTGGGCAGGTAGCCGTGCCACACCTCGTCGGTGCATTCGGGCAGGTCGAGGCGCGCGAGTTCCTTGCGGCCGGTCGGATCGAACACGCACAGCTGGATGCGCTGCGCGTGCGCGGAAAACACCGCGAAATTGGTCCCGAGGCCGTCCCAGGTCGCGCCGAGCGGATAGCTGCGGCCGGATTCGAGACGGGTGGGCAGGGCGGTCGGCATGGGGCGGATCTCCGTGTCGAGGGCGCGGGTAATCAGGCGGGGGTCAGCCACAGTGTCGCGAGCGGCGGAAGGCGCAGCAGTGCCGACCACGCCTCGCCGTGCGCGGGCACGGCCTCGGCCCACACGGCGCCGTCGTTGCCTGCGTTGGTGCCGCCGTATGGGGCGGCGTCGGTGTTCAGCAGTTCGCGCCACTGCCCGGGGGCGGGCAGGCCGATGCGGTAGGCCGCGCGCGGCACCGGCGTGAAGTTGCAGACGGCGACCACGAGGTGCCCGGCGTCGTCGCGGCGCGCGAACGCGAACACGCTGTTGTCGCGGTCGTCGCCGATCAGCCAGGAGAAGCCGGCCGCGTGGCAGTCGAGCGCATGCAGTGCCGGTTCCGCCGCATAGGTGCGGTTCAGGTCGCGCACGAGCCGTTGCACGCCGCGATGCGCGGGCGCGTCGAGCAGGTCCCAGTGCGGCGTCGCGTCGTGCGCGAACTCGGCCCATTGCGCGAATTCGCTGCCCATGAACAGCAGCTTCTTGCCGGGGTGCGCCCACATGAAGCCGAAGTACGCGCGCAGCGTCGCGAGCCGCTGCCATGCGTCGCCCGGCATCTTCGCGACGAGCGAGCCCTTGCCGTGCACGACCTCGTCGTGCGACAGCGGCAGCACGAAGCGCTCGGAGAACGCGTACACGAGCCCGAACGTCATCCGGTCGTGGTGATAGCGGCGGTGCACCGGGTCTTCGCGCAGGTACGCGAGCGTGTCGTGCATCCACCCCATGTTCCACTTGAAGTCGAAGCCGAGCCCGCCGTCGCCGGTCGGCGCGGTGACGCCCGGCCACGCGGTCGATTCCTCCGCGATGGTGACGACGCCGGCCGGCGCGGCCGCACCGTGCAGCGTGTCGTTCAGCATGCGCAGGAACGCGACCGATTCGAGGTTCTCGCGGCCGCCGTGCACGTTCGGCACCCATTCGCCTTCCTTGCGCGAATAGTCGCGGTACAGCATCGACGCGACCGCGTCGACGCGGATGCCGTCGACGTGATACCGGCGCGCCCACGCGAGTGCCGACGCGGCGAGGAACGCGCCGACTTCCGTACGGCCGACGTTGAACACGCAGGTGTGCCAGTCGGGATGCAGGCCTTCGCGCGGGTCGGCGTGCTCGTACAGCGCCGTGCCGTCGAACTGCGCAAGGCCATGCGGATCGTCGGGGAAATGCGCGGGCACCCAGTCGACGATCACGCCGATGCCGGCCGCATGCGCGCGGTCGACGAAGCGTGCGAAACCGTCGACCGGCCCGAAGCGCGCGGACGGCGCGAACTGCGCGAGCGGCTGGTAGCCCCACGACCCGCCGAACGGGTACTCGGCGATCGGCATGAACTCGACGTGCGTGAAGCCCATGCCCCGCGCGTACGGAATCAGCCGCTCGGCGAGTTCGTCCCACGTCGCGCTGCGGTTCATCTCGTCGGGCACGCGTTGCCACGATTCCGCGTGCACCTCGTAGATCGACCACGGCACGCGGTAGCGGTCGGCACGCGGCCGCGCGTGCATCCAGCCGTCGTCGTGCCACGCGAACGCGTCGAGCGCGGCGACGTCGGCGACAACCGACGCCGTGCGCGGCGGCGCCTCGGTCGCGCGCGCACAGGGGTCGGCCTTGTGCGGCAGCACGCGTCCGTCGGCCGCGCGCAGCTCGTACTTGTAGCACTCGCCCGCGCCGATGCCCGGCACGAACAGCTCCCACACGCCCGACGGCTGCCGCAGCCGCATCGGATGGCGGCGGCCGTCCCATGCGTTGAAATCGCCGACCACCGACACGCGCTGCGCGTTCGGCGCCCAGACCGCGAAGCGCACGCCGTCGGTGTCGTCGATGCGCAGGGGCGTCGCGCCGAGGCAGTCGAGCACCGCGGCCGGGTCGCCGGCCGACAGGCGCGCGAGCGTTGCGTCGTCGAGCAGCGTGCCGAACGCGTACGCATCGTCGATCACCTGCCGCGCGTCCGGCCAGTCGACCGCGAGCAGGTAGTGCGGGGCGCCGCCGTTGCGCGCGATCGTGCCCGCGAAGCAGCCGGCGCGATCGACGCAGGCGAGCGTGCCGAGTTCGTCGCCGTCGGGCGACAGCACGTGCACGCCGGTCGCGCCGGGCAGCAGCGCGCGTACGACGGTCCTGCCGGTCTGCCCGTGCGGGCCGAGGCACGCGAACGGATCGGGATGACGTCCGGCGAGCAGCGCGTCGATGTCGGATCGTTCGAACAGCGTATCGGTCATCGCGTGCCTCCGTCGTCGGATGCGCCGCCGTCGTCGAGCAGCCGTTCGACCAGCGCCGCGAGCCCGCCGACCGGCACGCCCAGCCAGTCGGGGCGGTTCGCCGCTTCGTAGCACAGCTCGTACGACGCCTTGTCGATCAGGAACAGCGCGAGCAGGCGGTCGGCGTAGCGCGGATCGACGAAGCGCGCGGGCGCGAGGTCGGCGGCCGCGCGATAGCAGTCGACGAAACGGTCGGCGGCGGCCTGCCCGAAGCGGTCGAACAGCGCACGCTTGCGGCCGGCCGCCTGCGGCGGCGCCTTCTCGATCGCGAACTGCGCGGTCGCGCTCACATACGACAGCGAGCGCAGCAGGCCCGCCACGTCGCGCAGCGGATGCGACTTCGCGCGGCGGCGCTCGAGCGGGCGCGCCGGCTCGCCTTCGAAGTCGATCAGCAGCGCGTCGCCCTGCACGTCGAGCACCTGCCCCAGATGGAAATCGCCGTGAATCCGCATGCATTGCGCGTCGAGCGTGCGCGGCACGAGTTCGCCGAGCGCCCGCACGGCCGCGTCGCGCGACGCGAGCAGCGTGTCGGCCGCCGCGCGCATCGCGGGATCGAGCGCATCGAGCCGCGTGTGCAGCACGTCGAGCGCGCGCTCGAACGACGCGATCGCGTCCGCGCACCAGCCGTCGACATGGCCGGGCGTCGCCCGCTCCGGCGCGAACGCGGGGTCGTCGGACGGCTGCGCGAGCGCGACGTGCAACTGGCCGAGCCGCGTGCCGATGATGCCCGCGAACGCCGCGTAGCCGAGCAGCGCTTCGGGTTCCTCGTCGGCGTCGTCGGTTTCGTCGTTGTCCGCGGCCGGCAGCGCGAGCTCGTCCACCGCGCGGCGCAGGAAGTCGAACGAGCGCGTCCACGCGTCGCCCTGGTTGTCCGCATAACGCTGCAGGATCGCGACCGTATGCGGCGTGCCGTCCGGGTCGACGTGCACGACTTCGCCCGCGAGCGTCGCGGTGTTCGGGTAGCCGATCCGCGTCAGGTAGCGGCTCATTTCCGCTTCCGGATGCACGCCGTGCGCGACCTTGCGCACCAGCTTCAGCACGATCGCGTCGCCGATCACGAGCGAGCTGTTGCTCTGCTCGGCCGCGAGCCAGCGCACTTCGGCGTCGTCGCCGGGGTCGAGCGCGGCGAGCGCGTCTTCCGGCAGGAACGCGAGGTGGCCGCCGTCGGAGGTCGGCACCACGGCGGCGTCGCGCAGCTTGCGCAGCATCCCGCGTGCGAACGCCGGCAGCGCGAACGCGTCGGTCAGGTAGCCGATCGTGTGGCCGCGCCGCACGCGCGCGAGCGCGAGCTGCGTGAACAGCGGCTGCGAGGTCTCGCCGCCCCATGCGGCCGCGAGCGGCACGACGTAGCGTTCGACGTCGCGCTGCGCGCCCGATTCGACCCAGGCCTCCGCATACTCGAACGGCTCGCCCGGCACCGGCGTGACGACGTTCAGCCGGGCCTCGCCGATCGTGCGGTCCTTCGACGCGAACCAGCGCCGCCGCGCGAGCCACGACGGCAGCGCATCGTGCGCGAGCGTGTGCAGCTGCTCGAGGTTCGGCCGCGCCTCGCCGCGCCGCATCACGAGCGTCACGTATTCGGGCAGCGCTTCCGCGTGCGGCTGCCGCCACGACGGCTCGCGGCCGTGTTCGGCGAGCACGAACCACAGGAAGCCGTACGGCGGGAAGGTGAGGAGATACGGGAGCTGGCCGATCGGCGGAAACGGGGAATCCGACGTCATCTCGATCGGTACGCGGCCCGCGAACCCGGACAGGTCGAGTTCGACGGCCTGCGACGCGCGCGACAGGTTCGCGACGCACAGCACCGGATCGTGGCCGTCCAGCTCGCGCAGGTACGCGAGCACCTTGCGGTTATCCGGGCGCAGGAAGCGGATCGTGCCGCGCCCGAACGCCTGCGACGCGCGGCGCGTCGCGAGGATGCGCCGCGTCCAGTTCAGCAGCGAATGCGGGTCGCGCGTCTGCGCCTCGACGTTGATCGCGTCATAGCCGTACAGCGAGCCCATCACCGGCGGCAAGACGAGCAGTTCGGGGTCGGCGCGCGAGAAGCCGCCGTTGCGGTCCGACGACCACTGCATCGGCGTGCGCACGCCGTCGCGGTCGCCGAGATGGATGTTGTCGCCCATCCCGAGTTCGTCGCCGTAATAGATCACCGGCGTGCCGGGCATCGACAGCAGCAGCGAGTTGATCAGCTCGATGCGGCGCCGGTCGCGTTCCATCAGCGGCGCGAGCCGGCGCCGGATGCCGAGGTTCAGCCGCGCGCGCCGGTCGCTCGCGTAGGTCTGCCACAGCAGGTCGCGCTCGGAGTCGGTGACCATCTCGAGCGTCAGTTCGTCGTGGTTGCGCAGGAACACGGCCCACTGGTTGCTCGGCGCGAGCGCCGGCGTCTGCCGCATGATGTCGACGATCGGGAAACGGTCCTCGCTCGCGATCGACATGTAGATGCGCGGCATCAGCGGGAAGTGGAACGCCATGTGGCATTCGTTCTCGTCGCCGAAATACTCCTGCACGTCCTCCGGCCACTGGTTCGCCTCGGCGAGCAGCATCCGGTTCGGGTACTCGGCGTCGATCGTCGCGCGGATCTGCTTCAGGATCGCGTGCGTCTCGGGCAGGTTCTCGTTGTTCGTGCCTTCGCGCTCGACCAGATACGGCACCGCGTCGAGCCGCAGCCCGTCGATGCCGAGGTCGAGCCAGAAACGCATCACCTGCAGCACCTCGCGCACGACGGCCGGGTTGTCGAAATTCAGGTCGGGCTGGTGCGAATAGAAGCGGTGCCAGTAGTACTGGCCGGCGAGCGGGTCGTGGGTCCAGTTCGACGTTTCCGTATCGAGGAAGATGATCCGCGTGCCCGCGTATTTCGTGTCGGTGTCGGACCACACGTAGTAGTCGCGGTGATTCGAGCCCGGTTTCGCGCGGCGCGCGCGCTGAAACCACGGATGCTGGTCCGACGTGTGGTTGATCACCAGCTCGGTGATCACGCGGATGCCGCGCGCATGGGCTTCGCGGATGAAGCGCCGCACATCGGCGAGCGTGCCGTAGTCGGGATGCACGTCGCGGTAGTCGGAGATGTCGTAGCCGTCGTCGCGGCGCGGCGACGGGTAGAACGGCAGCAGCCAGATCGTGTCGACGCCGAGTTCGGCGATGTAGTCGAGCTTCGCGATCAGGCCGGGGAAATCGCCGATGCCGTCGTTGTTCGAGTCGTAGAACGACTTCACGTGCACCTGGTAGATGATCGCGTCCTTGTACCACAGCGGATCGTCCGCACAGAGGGCCGGCGCGCGGCGGCGCGCGCGGCGCCGGCGCGGCGTGCCGGCCGGCTCGAGCGACGGGAACTGTGCGCGACGCACGTCGTCGAGGGAATCTTCGCGTTTCATCATCCATGGGCTCCCGAAATGGGCCGGGCGTCGCCCGGTTCGCGCGCCGCCGCCCGCGCGGCGCCTGGAGACGGCGTGAGCCGCCAGATCGCATACGGCCGCACGTGCGGATCGAGCGAGACGTACTGGCGGTGCCCGCGCCAGGTTTCCGCGTGCGTGGCGTCCTGTTCGAGCGCGTCGAGCGGTTCGCCGTCGACGAGCCCGAAACCGCGCCACAGCGATGCGTCGAGCGTGAAGTTCGCGACCTGCGGATGCCACGGGTCGGTGCTGATCGCGACGGCGACCACGCTGTCGAACGCCGGCGTCGCCTTCACGAACACGAGCACCGCGTCGTTGTCCGCGTCGGCGAACGTGATGCCGAGGTGCGTCTGCAGGGCCGGGTGAGCGCGTCGCGCGCGGTTCAGCCGCGCGATCTCGGCGCCGATGTGCGCGGCGCGGCGCCAGTCGCGCGCGCGCAGCTCGTACTTCTCCGCGTCCGCGTATTCCTCGCTGTCCGGCAGCGGCGCCGATTCGCCGAGCTCGAAACCCGAGTACATGCCCCACGATCCGGCCAGCGTCGCCGCGAGCGCCGCGCGGATCACGAACTGCGTGCGCGGCGCGTTCTGCAGGTGGCGCGGGTTGATGTCGGGCGTGTTGACGAAGAAGTTCGGGCGGAAGAACTCGCGCGCGGGGCCGGCCGTCAGCTCGGTCAGGTAGTCGATGAATTCGCGCTTCGATTCGCGCCACGTGAAGTACGTGTACGACTGCGAGAAGCCGACTTTCGCGAGGCGATACATCATCCCCGGCCGCGTGAACGCCTCGGACAGGAACACGACGTCCGGATGCCGGCCGCGCACGTCGTCGATCATCCACGCCCAGAACGGCAGCGGCTTCGTGTGCGGGTTGTCGACGCGGAAGATCCGCACGCCCGCGTCGACCCAGAACAGTATTGCGTCGCGCAGCGCGAGCCACAGGTCGGGCAACGCATCGGGCGCGTAGAAATCGGGGTTCACGATGTCCTGGTAGCGCTTCGGCGGATTCTCCGCGAAGCGCAGCGAACCGTCGGGCCGCCACGCGAACCAGCCCGGATGCGCGGCGAGCCACGGATGGTCGGGCGAGCACTGGATCGCGAAATCGAGCGCGATCTCGAGCCCGTGACCGCGCGCGGCGTCGACCAGCGCGCGGAACGATTCGAGCGTGCCGAGCTGCGGATGCACGGCCGTGTGGCCGCCGTCCGGCGAGCCGATCGCATACGGGCTGCCGACGTCGTCGGGGCCGGCCGTCAGGCTGTTGTTGCGCCCCTTGCGCGCGGTCGTGCCGATCGGGTGGATCGGCGGGAAATACAGCACGTCGAAACCCATGTCGCGGATGCGCGGCAGGTGCGCGATCACGTCGTCGAACGTGCCGTGCCGGTCCGGATCGTCGCTCGCCGAGCGCGGAAACATCTCGTACCAGCTCGAGAAGCGCGCCGCGCGGCGCTCGACGTCGACCGGGAAGGGCGTCGTATGCGTGACGAACGGACGGTAGCGCAGCGCCGCGAACGCATCGGCGAGCGGCGCCGCGCCGAGTTGCGCGAGCCGCGCGTCTGCCGGCGCGTCCTTGAACCCGGCGGCCAGCTGTTCCATCCGCGTGAGCGCGCGCGCATCGAGCGGATCGGCGAGCCTGAGCGCGGTCGCGAGCAGCAGCTGCGCTTCGCGCAGTTCGAGCGTCACGTCCTGACCGGCCGCGTTTTTCTTTGCGACATCGTCGACGAGCGACGCCCAGTCGTCGCGCCATGCGATCACGCGAAACTCGTGGCGGCCGAGCCGGTCGAGCGTGACGCGTGCGTGCCAGCCGTCGTTCGGTTCGGCTTCGAACGGGATTTCGCGCCAGTCGTCGTCGCAGGCGGCGCGCCACTGCAGCGCGGCCGCGAGATGCGCGTGTCCGTCGGTGAAGATCGATGCATGGACGACGAGCGTCTCGCCGATCACGCGCTTGACCGCGAAGCGACCGCCGTCGACCGACGGCTCGACGCGCTCGATCGCGATCCGGTCGGCCGCGAGCGCGGCGGACAACGCGCCGCGCTCGCTCGCGGCGTCGGCGCGTGTCGTGGCGGGCGGTGCGGGCCACGCATGCAGCAGCGCGTAGGCGCCGGGTTCGAGCGTGAACGGTTCCAGCGCGGCCGGCGGGGTGGCTCGCGTACCGTCGTGCGTGACGACGCGCGTGAATCCGCCCGGCACGCCGGGCAGGATCGTCGCGGGGTCGACCGTTGCCGCCGCGTCGAGATCGGGATTCACGGCGATCAGCAGCGCGGCTTCGTCGTGTTCGAGCGACGGCCCGATGCCGCGCAGCAGCGTGGTCGCCGCCGCGCCGGGCGCGCTCAGCTGCACGATTTCGCCGCGCGCGGCCGCGACGGGCGTGGCGCGGCGCCACGCGTTCGCATCGGCGATCGCGCCCGACAGGTCGAAGCGCGCCCGCTCGAACGCGGCGCGGTAGCGTGCCGCATCGGCGTCGCGCGCCATCAGCGGCACCGTGACGCCGCGTTCGAAGCCCATCGGCACGAGCCAGCCGGTGCCGACGGCCGCGGCCGTCCACAGCGCGCGGCGATAGGCGCGGGCGACGGTGTCGTCCGGCGCGTCGGGCCAGTCGTCGGCGAGGCGCGCGCCGTCGAATGCGTCGGGAAACGCGATCGGCGAGCCGATGCGCCGCAGCAGCCGGTGTTCGTCGACGAACCACGGTGCGCGCAGGTCCCACCAGCGTACCGATGAAAACACCGCGTCGAATCCGGTGCCTTCGAGCTGCGCGAGTGCGTCCCGCGCATGGCCGGGCACGCCCGCGAGCACCGCGACGTCCGGGCGCTCCCGGCGCAGCGCCGCGCGCCAGCCGGGCCACCAGTCGGCCGGCAGGTGATGCGGCGCGTCGACCAGGAAGCCGGCGGCACCCGCATCGGCGAATGCGCCGAGGTGCGCGCACCACCAGGCTGCCAGCGCGTCGCGCACCGCGTCGCTCCCGAGGTTCGCGTGGGCGAGGTCCAGCGCGTGCGCGGTGCCACGCGGATCGATCAGCGCGTCGTCGTGCGTGCGCTCGACGTACCAGTCCGGATGTTCGGCGCGCAGCGGGTTGTCGCGCGCGATGCGGTCGGGCACGACTTCGAGCAGCAGGCGCAGCCCGTGGCCCTGGGCGAGTTGGGCGAGCCGCGAGAAGGTTTCGAGTGCGCTCGCACGTGTCGCGAACGATTGGGCCGGACGCCGGAAATCGGCCACGTGACGCGGAAAGCCGGCGACGCTCGCGGCCCAGAAGCCGCCGACCAGCACGTGATCGAAGCCCATGCCCGCGATATGCGCGAATGTCTGCGGCCATGCGTCGAGCGGCCCGACGAGGCGGGCGTCGCAGAAATAGAGGTGCGGGGCGAAGGTCGGCGTGGAGTCCATGGCGTGGCGCGGAGCGGGTGGCGGCAGTCGATAACGCCGGTGTGCCGCAACGCGCGTGCCCGCCGGGCGGTGTCCCGCCGGGCAAGGCGTGTGCAGGAAGCCGGCCGGTGCCGGGACTGTCGTTTTTACATGAACGCCGGGTACATGCATGCACTTACATGCGCGGTATCGAGCGGATATCCGTGCTGTCGCCGGTGCCGCGATCGTCGTCCGCGTCGGGCAGCGGCACGCCGGGGTCGTAGCGCACCACGGCGCCGTGTTCGATCCGGTGCGCGAACGGCGGCGGCGGGTCGATCTCGTCGCCGAAGCGCGCGCGCACGAACGCGCGCAGCAGCGCCACGCGTGCATCGCGGGCGTGCGCGCCGCAGGTCGACGGGCCGTCGGCGAAGGTGGCGTCGCATTCGACGTCGTCGCCGTGGCGGGTGATCCGCAGATCGTCGACGCGGTCGAGCACCGCGCCGGCGTCGGCCCACGATGTCGATGGCGTGAACGGGGCATCCAGGTGCCGGAACGCGTCGCAGGCGGCCGTCACGACGACGGTCGGCGTCACGGCGGTGAAGCGCAGCGTGTCTTCGTCGTCCGCGCAGAGCGCGCGGGCGCACCAGTAGTCGAGTGCCTGTCCGTCGAGGGCGTCGGTTCGCATGGGTGAGCTCCATCCGGTCGAAACCGGCTCACCGCGCAAGCGACGTGCCCGTCGCGGGCGTCGCGCGTATGCGGGCGATCAGTGGATAGATCGTGGTCGAATGCGTGCCGCGACGCACGGCCACGTCGACCAGCAGTTCGCCCGGATCGACCCGGATCCGGGCCAGCGAGAACACCGGGCACACGGTCGGGAACGTGCGCGGCGCCGTCGGCCGTCGCGTCGGCGCGTGTCGCGTGATCCCGAACGATCATCGCGCGTCGACGTCCCGGTCGCCGTCGATATGCTGCAGCAGCGCGTCGCAGCGTGCGCGCAGCGCCTGCAGTTCCGGCGAATCCGCGTCGAGCCGCACGCGTTCGCCGCTGGCCGGATCGCCGTGCGCGACCGCGATGTCGTAGATGCCTTGCGCGATCGTCGTCGATGCGTCCGCGATCTTGATCCGCTCGAGCCATCCGCATTCGGCGCGATGGCTCGCAAGCCATGCGCGCTGCGCGCCCACGAGCTGGCGGATCGGGAGCCATGCGCCTGACCGCATGCGCGCGGCGAGCTGGCACGACACGAGATGGGAGAGCAGGTCGGTGCGGGTCACGCGAAGCTCCTTGACGCGGTATCGGGTTGACAGGTCCGTACACAGGCGATGCTTTGCAGCGTTTCGCAGATGGCGGCAAATTCCGGTCCGCTGGTGCGCGAGAACGAAACCGAAATGTCGTCGGTGTCGGGATCGTCGTCCGACTGCTGGACGATGTACCGCTTCACGCGCACCCGGCCGAGGCCGAGCGCTTCGTGCAGCGTGCCGAGCGTCAGGCCGCCGCGTTCGGCCACGAGCCGCAGCGTGCGTTGCTGGCGCTGCGCGATGAAGCGGCGCTCGAGCGGTTTCACGCCCGCGAGGATCGCGAGCACGATCGCCGTCGCGCCGATCGACGCCATGTACATGCCGCCGCCCGTGGCAAGGCCGACACCGGCCACGGCCCACAGGCTCGCGGCGGTCGTCAGCCCGCGCACGTCTTCGAAGCCGAACGTCGACACCAGCATCACGAGGGCGGAGCCCACGCATACGAGCATGTGCGTGCGCAGCCCGGCGGCCCAGTTCAGGCGTTCGCGTTCGAGCCCTATCACGCTGCCGAGCAGCGCGGCCAGCAGCAGGCGTCCGAGAAGTTCGAGGTGGCCGATCATGATGGGAAATCCTTGCGGCCCGCGCGAGGCGGCCCGGAACGGTCAAGACTGTCGATACGGTCGATACGTAACGGGACGCAAGCCGCGTGCCGGCCGGGCACGGCGCGTGCGCACGAGGTTCGCCGCGCGCGCGGTGGTCACGCGGCGCGCATTTTTTGCATCGGAATCGCAGATAAGGACAGGAGGCCACCATGCAACATCAACAGGACGCACAGGTTCGCGACCCGTATCGCGGCCACGAAATCCTCGTCTGGGCCCGGCGCGACGAACGCGGCGCGTGGCGCGACGAGGTGCAGGTGTATGTCGGCGGCGCGCGCATCGAGCTGATCGTGCCGGAGCCGCCCGGCCCTGAATGGCTGACCGAGGTCGACGCGCTGCGCGCGGGCGTCGAGCGGGGTCGGTACCTGATCGACAAGCGGGTGGACGACGATTGAGCCGCTCGGCGGCCGCGTGGCGTTACGGCGCGGCGTCGCCGGCCGTTCGTGGCCGGCGAAACCGACGGCGATCCCGCGCAGGGGTGCCGTCGGCGAGGCGGGCGGTTCAGGGCCGCGCGGCGATCTCGTCGAGATGCCACAGCAGATCGGCCGGATCGTCGTACACGCGCAGCGCGCCCGCGCGTTCCAGCTCGTCGCTGCCGTAACCGCCCGACAGCAGCCCGACGCCGAGCGAGCGGCAGCGGCTCGCGGCGAGCATGTCCCAGATGCTGTCGCCGACCACGACCGTGTGCTCGATCGGCACGTTCAGCTGCGCGGCGGCCGTCAGGAACAGGTCGGGGTCGGGCTTCGCGTACTTGACCTGGTCGCGCGTGACCACGACCTGCTTCGCCGGATCGACGCCGAGCGCCTCGAGATTGATGGCCGCCGTTTCCATTCGTCCGCTGGTCGCGATCGCCCAGCGGATGCCCGCCGCCGACAGCGCGGCCAGCAATTCGCGCGCGCCGGGCAGCGGCCGGACCTGCGCGCGCAGCCGCTGGTACGCGGCCGCATGCAGGCGGGCAAGGCGCTCGACGCGTTCGGCGTCGAGGTTGCCCGACGTCTCCCGCAGCAGCTGATTCAGGAACAGGCCGCCGCTCATGCCGATCTTGCGGTGGATGCGCCACACCGACAGTTCGATGCCTTCGGCATCGAGCGCCTCCTTCCACGCGAGCACGTGCTGATAGACACTGTCGACGAGCGTGCCGTCGAGATCGAACAGAAATGACGTTTCAATGCGCATGTGAATCTCCTGGCTCGCCGGAGGCGAGCGAACAAGGGGCGAGCGAACGGGGCGCGAAAGCGTGCCGCACATTATCGGCGCAAGGCCATGTCATGACCATGTCCCGCGGCCGCCCCGCGCCGCGCCGTGTCAGGCGCCGCTGGTACAATCGCGGCGATACGCCAGGCCGCGATTTCCGCGCCGCACGCGCCCCAACCCTCGTCGATCCCAGGTATGGCAACACCGGACGCCTTCAGTTCCGAGCACTCATGGTGGGGCGTACTGGCCCTGGCCCTGACCGCCTTCATCTTCAATACCACCGAATTCGTACCGGTTGCGCTGCTCGGCTCGATCGGCGACAGCCTTCACATGCAGCCCACCGACGTCGGGCTGATGCTGACGATTTACGCATGGACCGTCGCCGTCGTGTCGTTGCCGCTGACGCTGCTCACGCGCCACGTCGAGCGGCGCAAGCTGCTGTCCTGCGCGTTGCTGGTGTTCATCGGCAGCCACGTCGTCACCGGCGTTGCGTGGAATTTCACGGTGCTGATGATCGGCCGGCTCGGCATCGCCTGCGCGCACGCGGTGTTCTGGTCGATTTCCGTTCCGCTGGCCGTGCGGATCGCGCCGCCCGACCGGAAAAGCCGCGCGCTCGGCATGCTCGCAATGGGCACGTCGATCGCGATGGTCGCCGGCATTCCGCTCGGACGCGTGATCGGTGAGACATTCGGCTGGCGTGTCACGTTCCTGATCGTCGCGGGCGCGGCGGGTATCGCGTTGCTGCTGCTGCGCGCGACGTTGCCTGCGCTGCCGAGCCAGGGCGCGGGGTCGCTCAGCAGCGTCGGCGTGTTTCTGCGCAAACCGGCGCTGGTCGCGTTGTACGCGATTACGGTGCTGGTCGTGTCCGCGCATTTCACGTCGTACACGTACATCGAGCCGTTCGTTCAAAGCGTCAATCACGCGAGCAGCAGCCGGATTACCTACGTGCTGATCCTGTTCGGTGTCGCCGGGATGCCGGCCGCAATCTGCTTCAACCGCATTTTCCCGCGCCGGCCGGACGACTTTCTGCTGGCTTCGATCGTCGCGCTGTCGGGATGCCTGCTGATCCTGTTCCCGTGCGCGCTGAACATCGTGACGCTGTCCGTACATACGCTGGTATGGGGCGGCGCGATCGTCTGTTTCGGCCTGGCGATGCAGGCGTGGGTGCTGAAACTGGCACCGGAGGGGACCGATCTTGCGGTATCGATCTTCTCCGGGCTGTACAACGTCGGGATCGGCGCGGGCGCGCTTCTCGGCAACCATATCGCCGGCGATTTCGGGCTGCCGTGGATCGGCACCTTCGGCGGCGTGGTCGGTGCGTGCGCGGTCGGGATCGCGTGGCTCGCGCTACGGCTTCACGCGAAGCGGGAGGAGGCAGCCGCGGCGCCGTGAAGCCGCGCCACGGATCGCGCCTGGCATCTCACGCCACCGAATAGCCGCCGTCGGCCACGAGCGCATGCCCCGACACATAGCTGGAATCGTCCGATGCGAGGAACGCGACGATCGTCGCCATCTCCTCGGCCGAGCCCCACCGTCCTGCCGGCGTCGATGCGGCAAATGCCTGTTGCGCGTCGTCCGACGGCCAGATGCCGCGGTGATGGAACGGCGTTTCGATCAGCCCCGGGCACAGTGCATTGACGCGCACGCCGTGCTTGAACCACTCGATCGACGCCGTCTTCGTCATCCCGATCACCGCGTGCTTGCTCGCGATATAGACCGACGCATTCTCGAATCCGATCAGCCCGCCCATCGACGCATTGTTGATGATGCTGCCCGACCCCTGGCGCAGCATGATCTCGGCCGCGTACTTCATCGAGTTGAAGACGCCGCGCACGTTCGGCTCGAACACCTTGTCGAAACGCTCGGCATTCTGCTCGAGCAGCGGCGCGAATACGCCTTCCGTGCCGGCATTGTTGAACGCGATGTCGAGGCGATCGTAGGTCGCTACCGTGAAATCGAAGAGCTTGCGCAGATCGTCTTCGTTCGCGACGTCGGCGGCAAATGCGCGGGCGTCGCCGCCGGCCGTCACGATCTCGTCGACCAGTCGATCGAGTTCGGCCTTGCGCCGGGCGCTGACGACGACCTTCGCGCCGCGTCGCGCGAGTTCGATCGCCGACGCACGGCCGATGCCGGAACTGGCGCCCGTCACCACGGCGACGCGGTTTGCGAGTGGGGCGGTTTGCGTGCTTGCGTTCATGATGTGTTGCTCCTGAGGGGTTGATCATCCACGTCAATGCGACGTCTGGTGCTCATTGTGGTCGTTCGGTTGCCGCAATAAAATGGAACAATCTCGCATTCAGAATTCCGGATTTCGGAATTAAACGCGTCGCTCAGGGAACGTCAGAAGGGTTCGCCATGCTCAATCGACTCGATCTCCTCAAGATTTTTGCAGCGGCGGCCGCGGCACCCACGTTCCGCGAGGCGGCGGCGCGTCTCGGCGTGTCGCCGCAGGTCGTGACGCGCGCGGTGCGCGAGCTGGAGGAGATGCTCGGCGAAACGCTGTTTCACCGGACGACCCGCAGCATCCGGATCACCGCGTTCGGGCAGTCGTTCGCGCGCGACGCGAAGGCGGCGCTGTCTACCGTCGACGGGCTGTTCGGGCCGGCGGCCGGGCAGGCCGACGAACCGGCCGGTATCGTCAGGGTCACGGCGCCGTCAGGCATGGGGCGTCGTTACGTCCAGCCGATCCTGATCGACCTGATGCAGCGGTATCCGGACCTCGTGCCCGACCTGCGGCTGTCGGATGCGCCGTCGCCGGTGGTCGACGAGCAGATCGACATCGGCGTGCGTGTCGGCGCAATCGGCGACAACCGCTTCGTCGCACGCATGGTCGGGCCGTTGCCGATGTGGGTCGTGGGGGCACCGTCGCTGATCATGCGGCTGGGCGAGCCGAAAAGCCGCAAGGAACTCGCGGCGATGCCGGTGACCTGCCTGATCGACCGCGCGAACGGACGGCCGTGGCCATGGGTGTTTCGCGGCGAGCAGCAATTCGTTCCGTCATCGCCGGCCTATCTGACGGACGACACCCAAGTGGAGATCGAGGCCGTGTGCGCGGGGATCGGGTTCGGTCAGTGCTCGGAGTACCTGGTCAGGCCGCACGTCCAGAAGGGGCGCCTGGTGCGCCTGTTGCCGAGCATCGAACCCGAGCCGTGGAAACTGCACGTGTATCGGCCGCGGCGCGGCCCGATGCCGCGGCGTATCCGGGTGGTGTACGACGAGCTGGTGGCGAAGCTCGCGCACGCAACGTCGCGCGCGTAGGCGATGCGTCCGCATGGTCCGGCAGCCCGCCCGCTCATGGCGGGGGCAACACGCCTGTCCGGTTTCGCGTCAAACCGGCAACAACGATCCGAATTGTTTCCGTCCAGTCGATCGAGTTTCCAAAGATTGGGTTTTTGCGGTCATTTGCTCAAACCATTGGCGACAAGGCGACGGGCGACCGGAAAACCGCCATCTCCCAATATGTGGCCGCGTGCCGCAAAGATTGAAACGGGGAAACGAACGTCATTAATCTGCGTACGCGCACAAGGCTGATCGACGTGCGTCGTTCACAACAATCGGGAGACGAAGATGCAGCGCACAAATCATTTAGGAATATTGATGATATGCCTTGCGGCGGCAGCGATCGGCCTGTCCGCATGCGGAGGCGACGATGTCGGTTCGTCGCCGGGAACGAGCACGTCGGCGACGGGAACGGGAGCGACCTCGACGACGGGCGGCAGCACGACCACGACGGACACGTCGCCGACTGCACTGCAGCAGATCGCGGTGAATCCGCCGCCGATGGGCTGGTCGTCATGGAACAGCCTCGAAGAAAACGTCAGCTTCGATACGATCAAGGCGCAGGCGGACGGGCTGGCTGCGCTGAATGCGAACCTCGCGACGGGCAACAAGTACCAGTACGTGAATATCGACGAAGGCTGGTGGACCTCGAGAAAGCGCGACGCGAACGGTAATTTCATCCTCAACGTCGACATGAACGGCAATCCCACCAACCAGTGGCCGGGCGGGATGAAGGCGATGGCCGACTACATTCACGGCAAGGGATTGAAGGCCGGCATCTATATCGATTCCGGGCCGCAGGGCTGCGGCAACACGAACGGCACGCATTTCGTCGGCAGCGATTATGCGCACTACGATCACGATTTCCTGCAGTTCGCGCAATGGGGCTATGACTTCGTCAAGGTCGACTGGTGCGGCGGCCGTGCGGCCGGATACGATCCGCAGCAAGCCTATACGGCGATCTCGCAGGCGATCCAGAAAGCCTATGTCGCCACCGGCAAGCGGCTGGTGCTGAACATGTGCGACTGGGGCACGCTCGGCCAAAGCGGCTATCCCGATTACAACCTCGGGCCGTGGGACTGGGGCGCGGGCATCGCGATGTCATGGCGCACGACGGGCGACATCTACGGGCCGGGGAGCGGTGTGCCGAAGTTCGGCTCGGTGCTCGGCAACTTCAACGGCAACTATCACCCCGAAGGCCAGCACACCGGTTATTACAACGATCCGGACATGATGGTGGCCGGCATGGGCATGACGGCGGCGAACGATCTTGCGCACGTGAACCTGTGGGCCATCGCCGGCGCGCCGATGATACTCGGCAACGACCTGTCGAAGTCGCTGTCGAGCGAGACGGTGAGCCTGCTGACCAATCCCGAGCTGATCGCGATCGACCAGGACATGCTGGGCCTGCAGGGCTTGAAGGTCGCCGACGCCAACGGGCAGCAGGTGTGGGCGAAGCTGCTGGCCGGCGCAGGCAAACGCGCGGTTCTGCTGTTCAACAACGGTACGGCGGCAAGCGACATGACGGTCACGTGGCAGCAACTGGGTTTCGCCGCAGGCACCTCGGCCGTCGTCCGCGACGTCTGGGCGCACAAGGATCTCGGTGCGGCCACCGGTTCCTACACGGTCGCGAGTGTGCCGGCCGGCGGCACGGTGATGCTCGTGCTGAGCGGCACGGATCTGCCGTCGACCACCTACCTGCCGGGCACCCTGTCGGGCGGCGCGACCGTTGCGGACTGCGCGGCGTGTGCAAGCGGCAGGAAGGTGACGGGGCTGGGTGCGGTGACGTTCAATGACGTGAGCTCGCAAACGGCGGGCGGTTATGTGCAGATTGCGTACCTGAACACCGGGACGGAAACCGTCGAGGCACGGCTCGGTGCGAACGGCGGCAACGGCACGACACTCGCGTTTCCGCCCACGGGCAAGGCCGTCGGCACGGTGACGGTCTTCGTCGACCTGCAGTCCGGGCAGAACACGTTGACGTTGTCGAGCCTCGGTGGCACGACGGCGGCCCCCGACGTCACGTCGATCGCCGTGGTGGCCGGCCCCGTGAAGGTTCCGCCGCCGCCGCCGCTGGCCTACGAGGCCGAGGCGGCCGGCAACACGCTCGGCGGTGCGGCACGCGTGTCGTCATGCGGCGCGTGCTCGGGCGGGCAGGACGTCGGTTATGTCGGCAATGGTGACGGGACCAGCAACGGCACGCTGACGATCAACGGCATCTCGGTGGCGGCGGACGGCACCTATAGCGTCGCGATCGCCTACGTGAACGGCGATTCGGCGCCGCGCAGCGCGCAGCTCAGCTTCGACGGCGCGGCCCCCGTGTCCGTGTCGTTCCCGTCGACAGGCGGATGGGGGAACGTGTCGACGCTGACGGTAACGGGCGCGTTCCGGCAGGGCAGCGCCAACACGCTGAAGTTCGCCAATCCGACGGGCTGGGCACCCGATATCGACGGCATCGGCGCGCCGGCCAAGCAATGACGAGCGCGTGGCGCGGCTTCCCGGTCGAGGGCGGTCGCGCCATGCATCGACGGGCACGTTGCAAGCCGACATATTGCGGCATCATCATGGTGCCGCCGCACCCGCACGCGGTGCCCGACATTCGACTGGAGACCCTGCATGCCGATACCCCGGATTGAAACCCGCGACGCGATGGGCGAACCCGATGTGGTCTATCTCAACCCGGCGCACGTGCTATGGATGTCGCTGCCGACCGCCGCGCACCGGCGGCCGGGCGGCACGGCCATTCGCGTGGACGACCGCGTGAAGGGCGGCTCGTTGCTGATGGCCGACAATCCGCCGGCTGCGCAACTGTTGCAGGATCTCGGCCCGTTCGTGACGGTGACGCTGGCAAACCCGTCGTCCGACTATCCGGACGGTCTCGTGCATGTCCGCGCGCATGCGATCGTCAAGATCGCGACGGACGACCACGACAAGCCGCTGGCCGCTCGCACGTTCGGCTGGGTCCATGTTCAGGATGGCTCGGCTTTCAAGGTCGTCGATTACACCGGCGTGGCCGCGCAATGGCAGGCGACGGTCGCGGCCGCATCATGAACCTTTCCGTCTCCGAGATCACGCCGGAGGAACTCCGGCTGTTCGGCGACATCGTCGCCCGCCTGGAAGAACTGGGGCCGGTCGTCGACGTGAGGACGGTCGTGCTGCCCGAGATCACCCGGCTGATGCGCGCGGATTTCGCCGCGTCGTTCGAGTGCGACGCGCAAACCGGGCTCTGGCGCAACGGATTCTCGTACAACCTCGACCCGTCGCAGATCGCGCGGTACGAAGCGTGGTTCCAGCATATCGACCCGGTTACGTCGCAACTGTGCGCGCGCCGCGTGGCGACCTGCGTCGACGAGGTGATGAGTCGCCGCGAGCTGGAACGCACCGCGTTCTACGGCGACTTCCTGAGCCGCGAGGGCATGCATCACGGGATCAACGTCTATGCATTCGATGGCGCGACGCACGTCGGCGACCTGCGCATCTGGCGTGCGCAGGGCCGCCCCGACTTCACCGAGCGCGACAAGCTGCTGCTGGACGGCATCGAGCCGTTTTTCCGGCGTGCGCTGCTGAGGCGGCGTCATGCGTGTACCGGGCTGACCGAGCGCGAGAGCGACGTCGCGCGGCTCGTCGCCGCCGGCTACACCGACAAGGCCGTCGCGCGCACGCTCGGCATCGGGCTGGCGACGGTCCGCACGCATCTGCGGCGCGTGATGGCGAAGAAGGGCGTCGCCAACCGCGCGAGCCTGGCCGCCGCGCTGGCGTGACCGGCGGCGCGGCCGTCGGCCGGGGTCATCCATTGTGATGATGGGCGTCAAAATCGGCACGCCCTACCTTGTGGCGATCCCCCGTGACGAGGACCGACGACGATGCCCACCCTGGGAACCCTGACGCTCACCGAAGCCCGGAACGCGATCCTGCGCCGGGAGTTTTCCTGTGTCGAGTACGCATACGCGCTGATCGAGCGGCACGCACGCTGGCGCTACCTGAACGGCTTCACGTGCGTCGACGATGCGCGGCTGCTCGCCGAAGCGGCCCGCTGCGACCGCGACCTCGCGACGTCGGCCACCCCGCACGCGCTGCTGGGCCTGCCGATCGCGATCAAGGACAACATCGACACCGCCTGCCTGCCGACCGGCAACGGCACGCTCGCGCTGCATAACCGCGTGCCGCCGCAGCACGCGCCGGTGGTGGCGCGGCTGCTCGCGCACGGGGCGCTGATCGCGGGCAAGGCCAACCTGCACGAGCTGGCATTCGGCGTGTCGGGCAACAACCGCGTCACCGGCGCGGTACGCAACCCGTACGATTTCAACCGGATTCCGGGCGGCAGCAGCAGCGGCTCGGGCGCGCTGGTCGGCGCGGGCGTGGTGCCCGCCGCGCTCGGCACGGACACCGGTGGCTCGGTCCGGATTCCGGCCGCGTTGTGCGGTGCCGTCGGCCTGCGGCCGACCGTGGGGCGCTACCCGTCGGGCGGCGTGGCGCCGATTTCTCGCACGCGCGACACCGTCGGCCCGATCGCGCGGTCGGTCGAGGACATCGCGCTGCTCGACGCGATTCTCGCCGGCGCCGCCGCGCCGCTGTCGCCCCCTGTGCGCAGCGTGACGCGCCCCGTGCGTCTCGCGATTCCGCGCACGACGTTCTGGCGCGGCCTCGCGCCGGACGTCGACGCGGTCGCGAATGCCGCGGTGGCGAAGCTGGAGCAGGCGGGATTCGAATGTGTCGACCTCGACCTGAACGACTATCCGGGGTTCTTCGACGACGAGCCGGCCGTCATCGCGATGTACGAATTCCGTTCGTCGATGCACGCGTACCTGGTCGAGAACGGCTACGACCTGACGGTCGACGACATCGTCGCGAACGTGGGGAGCCCGGACGTCGCGAAGATCGCCCGCCATGTCACCGGCCCCGACGGGATCGGCGAAGCGGCCTACCGCACCGCGCTCGACCGGCGGACGCGTTCGCGTGCCGCATATCGGCAGTGCCTCGCCGACAGCGGTGCCGACGCGCTGGTCTTTCCGACGACGATCGCCACCGCGTGCCCGATCCCGGCGGGCGACACGATGATGCTCAACGGCGAAACCGCTTCGGTGTTCTCGACCTACATCCGCAATACCGAGCCGGGCAGCAACGCCGGCGTGCCGGGCATGACCGTCCCGGCCGGCCTGACGGTGGACGGGCTGCCGGTCGGCCTCGCACTCGACGGCGCGGCCGGCACCGATCGCGAACTCATCGCGGTCGCGCTGGAGGTCGAGCGGGTGCTCGGGCGACTGCCGGCACCGGACGACGGGTTCGGGGTTGGGGGCAGGTTGGGCGGTTATCCGGGCTGACGCTATGCCGCCGCGCCGCCATGTTGCCGCGCCGCGGACGTGGACGGGGCGGCGGCTGAATCGTCGAAGCCGGCGGCGCTCGCCGCGAAGCTGGCCGGCATGCACGACCGGCGGTTTCCCGTGACGCCGAACGGCCGTGGATCGGCATCTTGGGCGGCGGGGTCGGCGCGGTCGCGATCGTGTGGTTCACGTTGCGGCCGCACGAGAGGCGGGCGGGGGCGCAGGCGCCATCGCCGCACGCAGTATCAATGCGCGCCGGCGTTCGTGATTCCCGCTGCATCGAGCTGCCTGAGCTTCGCATACAGCGTGGTGCGCGAGATGCCCAGTTGCCGCGCAGCGGCCGACACATTGCCGTCGTGCTCGTCGACCGCCCGGCGGATCGCGTCGAGCGACTGCTCGTGCAGGCTGGCCTGCGGGCTGGCGGCCGGTGCGGTGCCGCACACGTCGGCGGCGTCTTCCAGCGCATCGGATTGCCGCCGCATCGCCGCCCGATCGAGCGGTGCGCGCACGGCCCGCACCCAGATGTGGCTGCCGTCGTCGCGCGCGATCCGCTGCGGCGTACGCGCCGGTGTCAGCAAACGACGCTGCTGCGCGGGCGTCGCGCCGGGAAAGAGTTGCCGGAGATCGTGCGGTTCGATCGGCCCGGCCGGCGCGAGGTCGAGCATCTGCCGCGCGAGCCGGCTCGCCGCGCGCACGCGGCCCGCCTCGTCGAGCGCGACGACGCCCGCGAGCGGCGTGCCGAGCCAGCGCGGATCGTACTGCACCTGCAGCAGATGGCAGTCGCGCAGCATCGCATACAGCCGCTGCTCGGCGGACAGCGCCGCATGCCGGAACTGCTCGCGCAACTGCACGACATTGCGCCGGCCGACGCCGGTGATGTCCAGCGCGCCGATCACTTCCCCGTCGAAACCGACCAGCGGCACCGCGAGACAGAACACGCGCGAGAATTCGTCGAGATAGTGCTGGGCGCCCGCGACGACCGCCTCGGTGCCGTCGTGAATCACGCAGCTCGGCGCGGTCGTGCCGATGTTCGGCTCGACGATCCGGCGTCCGGCGACGATCGGCGTCAGCAGCGTGTCGTCGCAATGCGGGCTGCGCCGCGCGTGGACGATCGTGCCGCGCGGATTGACGCAGAAGATCGTCCACTCGCTGCCGCCGAACGCGGCCCACAGCTGCTCGATTTCCGGCGCGACGCAGCGGGTCAGCCGACGGTCCGCGCGCGATTCGTCGAGCTCGCGCTGCATTTCATAGCGGGCGGTTTGCCACGGCCGTAGCCCGGCGTCGCGCGAACGCAGCCACGAGCGCGCGACGCCGGCCGGCAACGCCGTTTCCGGCAGCGGTTCGCCCGCCGCGAAGCGGGCGCGGAGCCGGTCGAGGTCGACCGGCCGTGCAGGGGATTCGGGGGCTGCATTCACGCTGCGCTCCAGTTGGGTCGAAGGTTCGGGCCGGACGTGCCGGCCCGCGTGTAGCGCGAATGCGTAATATAGCCCGGCGCCCGCGGCGCGGTATTTTCGCGGCGGCTACGCCGCCGCACGAGGCCCATGCGCGCCCCCGGTCGCGATTTTCCCCGCGACCGGGGGCGTGTCGCTGCTCAATGCGGCAAACGCAGGATCGGCTTGAGCGTGATGCCGCGGCTGCTGTCCTCCGCGGCCTGGTTGATCTGTTCGAGCGGATAGAATTTCACCAGCCGGTCGAACGGAAACCGCCCCTGGAGATGCAGCTGGACGAGCTGAGGAATGAACGTCTGCGGCACGCTGTCGCCTTCGACGATGCCGCGGATCGAACGGCCGCCGAGCAGCAGGTTGTTGACGTCGAATTCCGCCTTCGTCCCGAGCTTCGGCGCGCCGACCACGCCCATCGTGCCGCGCGAGCCGAGCGCTTCGATTCCCTGCGACAGCACGGCGGGCAGCCCGGTCGATTCGAGCGCGTAGTCGACGCCGCCGCCGGTGATCTGGCGGATCGCGTCGACGACATCGACTTCCTTGCTGTTGATCGTGTGCGTCGCGCCCAGCTCCAGCGCCAGCGCGAGCCGCGACGGCACGATGTCGACGGCGATGATGGTCGTCGCGCCGGCGACGCGCGCGGCCATCACGGCGCTCATGCCGACCGCGCCCGCGCCGAAGCTTGCGAAACTGCTGCCCGGGCGCACCGCGAGTGAATTGATTACCGCGCCGGCGCCGGTCTGGATCCCGCAGCCGAGCGGCCCGAGCAGTTCGAGCGGCGCTTCCGGCGGCACCTTGATCGCGTTGTTCTCGCGCGCGAGCGCATAGCTGGCGAACGACGACTGCGCGAAGAAATGATCGTGCAGCGGCTGCCCGTGTTCGTCGCGGATCGCGGTCTGTCCGTCGGCGTCGGCGCCGCCGAAATTCAGCCCGAAGAACTGCCGGCAATACGCGCCGTGACCGCCGACACAGGACGGGCAGTGGCCGCACGCGCCATAGGTGAGCACCACGTGATCGCCCACGGCGAGCGTCTTCACGTTCGGGCCGACCGCCTCGACCACGCCGGCGCCCTCGTGACCGAGCACGGCCGGCAGCGGTACCGGGTAGTACTGGTCGCGCACGATCAGGTCGGTGTGGCACAGGCCCGTCGCGACGACGCGCACCCGCACCTCGTCGCCGCGCGGGGCACGCAGGCGGGCGGATTCGATCGAGAAGGGTGCGCCGGCCGCGCGCGCGACGGCCGCGGTGACGACGCGGGTATCGTTTTCGGTGTACATGTTCGGTCTCCTTGTCAAATCGGATACAGCGGCGCTTCACCCTTGATCGTCAGCCACTGCCACTGCGTGAACTCCTCCCAGTTTGCCGCGCCGCCGATGCTCGAGCCGTTGCCCGATGCGCCGACGCCGCCGAACGGGTTGATCACTTCGTCGTTGACCGTCTGGTCGTTGATGTGGAGCAGCCCGGTGTTCAGGCGCTCGCCGATCCGGAGTGCCCGGCCGACGTCGGCGGACAGGATCGCCATCGACAGCCCGTATTCGGTGCGGTTCGCGAGCGCGATGGCGTCCTCGTCCGTATCGAACGGCACGACGACCGCGACCGGCCCGAAAATCTCCTCGTCGAACGCCGGGTTGCCCGGCGCGACGCCGCTCAGCACGGTCGGCTCGAAGAACAGGTCGCGATGGCCGCCGCCGGTCTCGACGCGCGCGCCCGCGCGACGGGCCGCGTCCACCAGGCTCGCCGCATGGTCGAGCTGTGCGGCATTGATCAGCGGCCCGAGGCCGACGTCCGCGCTCGCGGGATCGCCGACGCGCAGGCTTCGAGCCTTCTCGACGAGCTTCGCGACGAAGCGGTCGTGAATGCTGCGCTGCACGAGCACGCGGCCGGTCGCCATGCAGATCTGGCCTTGATGCAGATACGCCCCCCACGCGGTATTGGCGACGGCGCGCTCGAGGTCGGCATCGTCGAGCACGATCAGCGAATTCTTGCCGCCGAGTTCGAGCGAGACCTTCTTCAGGTGGCGGCCGGCGGCTTCGCCGACCTTGCGCCCGGCCGCGGTCGAACCGGTGAACTGGATCATCGCGACGTGCGGATCGGCAACCAGTGCGGCGCCGGCCGCGCCGTCGCCGGGCAGCACGTGCAGCACGCCTTCCGGCAGGCCGGCGAGCTCGAACACGCGGGCGATCGCGACGCCACCGCACACGGCGGTACGCGGATCGGGCTTCAGCACGACCGCGTTGCCGAGCGCGAGCGCGGGCGCGACCGCGCGCATCGCGAGGTACAGCGGGAAGTTGAACGGCGAGATCACGCCAACGACGCCGCGCGGGCGGCGGCGCGCGAGCGACAGCCGGCCGGCCGCCGACGGCAGCACTTCGCCGGCCGCGCGCGACGGCAGCCCGGCTGCTTCGTGCAGCGCCTTGATCGTGACCGACGTCTCGAACGACGCCTTCGCGCGCGTCGAGCCGCTTTCGCGCACGAGCCAGTCGACGATCGCATCGAAGTGCGTTTCCGCGACGGTGGCCGCGCGGCGCAGGACGGCCGCGCGCTCGTCGTACGGCAGCGCGAACCATGCGGGCTGTGCGCGATGTGCGGCGGCCGACGCTTCGGCCACCGCTGCGCCATCCGCGAGGCCGAGGCGGCCGAGCGTGTTGCCGGTCGCGGGTTCGATCACGTCGGCCGCGTGCGGGCTGGCGTGCCAGCGTCCGTTGAAAGTCTTGCCGTGCCAGATGTCGGCGTCGAACAGTGCCGTGTTGCTGCTGCTATCCATGTACGCTCCTGAGGAAATTCCGACCCGCCGGATCGGGCCTTGCATCGTCCCGACCGGCATGCGCGCGAGGGTAGGCGGGCGCGGCGAAGCGGGGCTATCCGGGTTTCTTCCCACCCGCGGAGGGCGCGTGAAATGGGGGGCGTATGCGAATTTGTGTGCGGAAACTGAACAGTCGTCGTGCGGATTGGTGCCGCACGCCGTCTGGGGACTCGGCAGGTTATGGCAGGTGTAGTGCGACGTGCGCTGCGTCTGAAGGCTCGGCGCGCAAACCTGTGGGAAGACACCTGAGCTCACGCTCCGTCGGAGCGGTAGTTGGCGACCCGCAAGGGGGTCGTGTTTGCGCAAAACGGACATTCGAAGCATTCGCCACGAACGTTGCACCGCATAGCGGTGCACTATCCCGGTGCTAGCGCGTTAAAGCTTCCATGGTTTGGACAATACGGCCAAACTTGTCATTGCCCTCAAAGGCCGCACAGTTCCGTGCGTATACCTGTTCCTTCCCGTCATTCTTGGAAAAAAATACTTCCGCGCAATCGCAGCGTAAGGTTGCCACCTTTGCATGAGTCCGGGTATCGCTTAACGTCGCGACCCAGCAACTATCTGCACATCCACAGCTAGCGTAGGCAAGTACTTGATGGCGCCGGTGCCAAGGCAACGGCTCGGTCCTCACGCCTTGCGCTCCAACCTTTGACAAGAATAAGAGCGCGAGCAAACACACGGCCGTGCGCGTTCTATTGCGGTTCATGTCTATAACCATCGAGATTTGATTTTACTAATAGTGACCTGCGGCGGGATTTTGCAGCCACGCCCGATGAGTATCTTGGCCTCGGCGCGACTGCGGAATCATTCCCGATTAAATCGCTTCTCCCGCAGCGTGCCGTTGGAACCTTCAGCGGAGTCGTTCTGCCAAGGGCGGCAAGAACGGACACAGCGTGTACGATCTGATCTTCAAGAAAACCATCCAAGGAGAGAGGAATGAGTCCGGAACAGGCCCGAGCCGAAGAAACCCAGGCGATGGAGCGCATGGTGGCCGCCACGCTGCGCGTGCAGAGTACGTTCGCCTCGATGCAGAAGCAATTTCCGCCGCATGGCAGCGGCGAGCCATCGCCGTTCGCGCTGCAAACCTTTGATGCCGCCCTGCAGGAACTTGAAGACGCACAGGCCGCGTTCGATGCGCTGCTGAACGATCTGATCGACGGTAACCGCTAAAGGCTACGCCCTTATCTGCACCGATTGTCGACGATCTAAAAAGCTGTGTCGAACGGCCGCTTGAATCCATCGCCGACGGCGGCCGGCCGCCGGTCTGTGACGCATGACCGGCGCAGATCGACCCGAACCGGCTAGACACCCTGGCTATACTGAATGTCGAATTTGTGCGGTGGAAGCCGTCAGTAGCGGCCGAGCCGCCACCGCCCATGCAGTCGTCAAGGGCGTGTCCGGGGCGGGGCGTCGCGACTGAACGATTCGCATACCGAGAATCGTATATAAATCATGCCTCTACGGTCGTGCAGGGGAGTGTACGACGCGAATTGACGACTTTGCTTCGGACATAGACGAAGTGACGAAATTATTTCGGTGAGATTGTCGATAATGTCGTCAACTCGGGCGCCAAGAGCCACGTGCGACGGGCACCTCGAATTGACATCTTTGCTTTGCTCTACGGTACACGGCCATCGACGACTGTTCACGCTTTCGTGTGCTGGCCGTCTGCCCCCGTAGAAATGCCCGAAATACGCTGTTTTTCCTTGATCGCGTCATCGAGGAGATGCCGTTTCCGATTCAACGTATCCAGACCGATCGCGGCGGTGAGTTCTTCGCTGAATCCGTGCAGCGGCGCCTGATGAACGAGTGCATTAAATTCCGGCCAATTCCACCACGCTCGCCGCAGCTCAATGGCAAAGTTGATCGTTCGCAGCTTACTGACCTGAACGAATTCTGGTTCCACCATGCCCCGACAGAGCGGGCAATCGACTTGCGAATCGAAGAGTGGCAGTTCGACTACAACTGGCGTCGGCCACACGGCTCACTCGGTGGAAAGACTCCGGTTGACCGCATTGCGGAGCTGGGTGAAATCACACCTCTCGCGGAAGCGGTGGAAGGTGCGTACGACGAGCGGAAAGAGCGAATTCGGCACCGTGAATGGCGGGTCGACAAAATCCTCGGCGAACGTCATCGGAACGCGTTTTCCCTACGGGCGCCACGGGTTCCGACGCGTCAAGGAAACGGCCTTCAAAAAAGTGAAACGATGTCTGCGAATCGCACAAATCAACAATCGTAGCGTCCGCTCGCACAGTTTCGGACACTCGCCTCCGGCACAAACGAAGGCGCCGCAATCCAACGCACAATTGGCTCCTAGTCCTCAACTCATGTCAGTTGCCACGGCTTCGACGCCCTTTGGCATCTAAGGTTTCAGGTAACCCGCCAGGCGTGTCCAGGCAGGAGAACTAGGTCGGTCGCTTCCTCAGCATCTTTGAGGAGCATCTTGCGCGGCACGCCCATCTGCGCACGCATGGTTAGCCCACGCGCTAAATCCGTGACTTGGGTTGCGCGCGCGGCGACGGGAAAATCCGGTGGGATTTCTCCGGCACTGATCCCGTCCCGAAAGCGACGTTCCACCAGCGCCGTGCCGCCCGCGACTGCAGTCTGCAGGAATTGCTGAACCTCAGCGTCGTTTACGAGCGGGGCGACACATATCATTAGGCAGCCCCGGGCGGACCCTTTCTCGGTCGCACTTTCGACGGCGTACCTCAGAAAGCCCAAAATTGAGTCGCGAAGACCCTGTGGTGAGAGGAGTGCCTTGGCGGCTGATGCGCCCTTCCGTTCTGCGTACGCCTTGAGGACGCGCAAGAATATCGCGCGCTTGTCCCCAAAGACAGCATACAGGCTCGGCCGTCCCACCCCCATCCCGGTGACGAGATCGTCAATCGTCACTCCGTCGTAGCCTTTCGACCAGAACACCTGAATCGCCCTTTCCAGCGCATCCGTTTCGTCGAAGCTACGTGGTCGACCTACTGGCCTCGCGGTATTTTGAATCATTTGGTTCGAAACTCCTTGACAGTTCCCTTTGCGTCAATTTATAACCGAATGGTTCTAAATTATCAAACTGATCTTGGCCTCGCTGGGCCGTACAACTTGACCATCATCCTTTAACACGGAGACGTCCATGGAACATTCAATCGCGCTCGTCACCGGCACCACCTCAGGGGTCGGTTATGAGGCAGCCCGCTTGCTCGCCACCAGCGGCTACCGTCAAGTCTTCGTCACCGGGCGCAGCTTGGCCCGGGTTCAAGCAGCGGTCACTCAGCTCGCGGCTCAGACCAAGAAACAGGTATTTACGCCGCTGCAGCTGGAACTGGACGAGCCGACCAGCGTTCAATCCGCCCTCGCCGAGCTCGAAAAGCGAGGTCATCCGATTGATTTTCTACTCCTCAACGCCGGAATGGTCCCAGGTAAGCAACGGGTGATCACTGCGGCGGGCGTCGAGGCTTCTCAGGCTCCGCTCATCGGCCATCACCAATTAACTGTCGGGTTGCTCCGCGCCAACCTGCTGAGCCCCAACGCGCGGATCGTTATCGCCAGCGCGGAACCCGCCCGAGGGGGCGTACCCATGTTCAAGTACACCGAAGTGGACGCACTCGCCGCCAAATACCACCAGGGCGACCTGACCGCAGCTATGGAATCCCTGCTGCGCAACGGTCCTAACGTGAAGTATGTACCCAACAATGCGTATGCCGACGCGAAGCTGATCGTTGCTTGGTGGGCTGCTGCGCTCGCGCGTCGGCTGCCCTCCGGCATGGCCGTGTTCGCTGTCTCGCCCGGTGCGGCGACCGCCACCAATGTGGGGCGAAACGCTGGCTGGGCGGTGAAATATCTGATGATCCCGCTCGTAAACCTCATTCCCGGCATGAATCAGACGCCGGAGACTGCGGCCCGTCGGTACCTTCAGGCGTCGGAGTTTGGGGCGGACGCCTCAGGGCAATTCTTCGCGTCGGCTAAAGGGAAATTCACAGGCCCAATTGAGGCGCAGCGCCAGCCGCACCTCCTCGATGGCGCTAATCAAGAAGCCGCGTGGCAGGCGGTCGCCAATGTCTCTGGCGTCAACTGGTCGTACATCGAATCCTCACGCGCGGTGTCCTGAAGGCGCGCCGGTCGTGGCGAAATGGTCGCAGTTGCCAGGATCAGCGGGCGATTGGGCAGTTACATGATCGCCCACGTGCCACACGATATTTTTGAATCAACGGTAGTGCAAGGTAGCTAAGTATCGGCAAAGTAACCGTAACTCTCTCAAGGAGAACACATATGAACCGGTACCAGATAAAAAGGTGTGTGATTACCGGAGGCACAAGCGGCATGGGCTCGCAACAGCGAAGCTGCTCCTCGACGGCCATTGGCAAGCCGTAGCAGCCGTTCGAGTGTCCGCGCGCGCACGTCGGCGGGTGTCGGAAACTGGCCGACAGCGCCCGTCAGCCTCTGATGAACAACGGACATCGACAACGAACGTCGACACCCGCCAACCGGATTCCTTCCGGTTGTTCGCGGAAACCGACGCCGAAGCTGAGGGCCGGACGGCCAGCCGCACCATTTTCCGCGTCAGGAAAACCCTGATCGACTCGGCAGGCCGTCGGTTTCAGGCCGTTTTCCCGCCGCCACGAGCCGCCGCATTGCGCCCCCGTCCAAACGGTACCCCGCACCCGCACGACCGCGCCCCATCAAGCCTCTCAGCCCGCATACCTAGCCAAAACAGGTATGGCGCACCGCAGTATTCAGCGTGATGAGCGTGAATTCAATACCTGCCAGGTATCAAAAATCCCGCCTAAAAGTATTGGACGCTCCATCTGGCCGGGACGTATAAATCGCCTCAAGAACTTCACCCCCACCGCGTGCCCCATGTCCTCCGTCACCATCGAACGTATCGAAACCCGCCTCGTCGACCTGCCGACGATCCGCCCGCACAAGCTGTCGGTGGCCACGATGCACGGCCAGACGCTGATGCTCGTGAAGGTGTTCTGCAGCGACGGCGTGACGGGCCTCGGCGAAGGCACGACGATCGCCGGCATGGCCTACGGCCCGGAAAGCCCCGAAGCGATGAAGCTCGCGATCGACGCGTACCTCGCGCCGGCGATCGTCGGCAAGGATGCGACGCGCATCCAGACGCTGATGGCGTTCCTCGGCAAGCTGGCGAAGGTCAATCACTTCGCGAAAAGCGCGCTCGAAACCGCGCTGCTCGACGCGCACGGCAAGCGGCTCGGCGTGCCGGTGAGCGAGCTGCTCGGCGGGCGCCGGCGCGATCGCCTGCCGGTCGCGTGGACGCTCGCGTCGGGCGACACGGCCACCGACATCGCCGAAGCCGAGCGCATGCTCGACCAGCGCCGCCACAACGTGTTCAAGCTGAAGATCGGCGCGAAGGCGCCCGAGACGGATATCCGGCACGTGGCCGAGATCAAGAAGGCCGTCGGCGATCGCGCATCGGTGCGCGTCGACGTGAACATGGCGTGGAGCGAAACGCAGGCCGCGCGCGCGATTCCGGCGCTGGCCGATGCCGGCTGCGAACTGGTCGAGCAGCCGGTGGCCTCGGCCGCGGCGCTGGCGCGCCTGATGCGCCGCTTCCCGGTCGCGCTGATGGCCGACGAAATCCTGCAGGGCCCCGACAGCGCGTTCGAGATCGCGAAGCATCACGGCGCGGACGTGTTCGCGATCAAGATCGAACAGAGCGGCGGCCTGTTCGCCGCGCAGCGCGTGGCCGCGATCGCGGACGCGGCCGGCATCGAGCTGTACGGCGGCACGATGCTCGAAGGCGCGTTCAGCACGGTGGCGTCCGCGCACCTGTTCGCGAGTTTCGCGAACCTGCAGTGGGGCACCGAACTGTTCGGGCCGCTGCTGATCACTGAAGAGATCCTGACGCAGCCGCTCGATTACAGCGACTTCGAACTGACCGTGCCGGACGGCCCCGGTCTCGGCATCGAACTCGACGAGGACAAGGTCAGGCGTTTCACCCGCGACGGACTCACCCGCGTCGCGCGGTAGCTCGAGTCACGCACCGCCGTCATTCCCCCAAATACACGTGGAGACATCATCATGAGCGTCAAAGTTTTCGAAACCCGGGAAGTGCAGGATCTGCTGAAGGCCGCGTCGAACGCGGGCGCGGACAACCCGAAGGGCGGCAACGCGCGCACGCAGCAGGTCGTGCTGCGGCTGCTCGGCGACCTGTTCAAGGCGATCGACGATCTCGACATCACGCCCGACGAAGTGTGGGCCGGCGTGAACTACCTGAACAAGCTCGGCCAGGACGGCGAAGCGGCGCTGCTCGCGGCCGGCCTCGGCCTCGAGAAGTTTCTCGACATCCGGATGGACGCCGAGGACGAAGCGCTCGGCCTCGACGGCGGCACGCCGCGCACGATCGAAGGGCCGCTGTACGTCGCCGGCGCACCGGTGCGCGACGGCGTCGCGAAGATCGACCTCGATGCGGACGACGGCGCGGGCCCGCTCGTGATCCACGGCACGGTCACCGGTGTCGACGGCAAACCGGTGGCCGGCGCGGTGGTCGAGTGCTGGCATGCGAACTCGCACGGCTTCTACTCGCACTTCGACCCGACCGGCAAGCAGAGCGACTTCAACCTGCGCGGCGCGGTGAAGACGGGCGCCGACGGCAAGTACGAATTCCGCACGCTGATGCCGGTCGGCTACGGCTGCCCGCCGCAGGGCGCGACGCAGCAGCTGCTGGACAGCCTCGGCCGCCACGGCAACCGCCCGGCGCACGTGCACTTCTTCGTGACCAGCGACGGCCACCGCAAGCTGACGACCCAGTTCAACATCGACGGCGACCCGCTGATCTGGGATGACTTCGCGTATGCGACCCGCGAGGAACTGATCCCGCCCGTCACCGGCAAGACCGGCGGCGCCGCGCTCGGCCTGAAGGCCGACGCGTACCAGGACATCGAGTTCAACTTCGTCCTGACGCCGCGCGTCGAGGGCAAGGACAACCAGATCGTCGAACGCCTGCGCGCTTCCGCCACGGCATAACCGCCCGCCGGCACGGCGGCGCTCAGGCGCCGCCGCCGGCCGGGTTCCCGCGAGATTCAACCGATTACCGATGCGAGCGTGCTTGCAGGACGCGGCACGCGCATGGGAGGAGCCATCATGTCCGCCACGATCGACCAAGCCAACGACCTGGATCACCTGCTCGCCACCGCCGTGCAGGACGACAAGGAGGCCGGCGTATTCCGCTGCCGCCGCGACATCTTCACGAACGCCGAGCTGTACGAGCTCGAGATGAAGCACATCTTCGAAAGCAACTGGGTGTACCTGGCGCACGAAAGCCAGATTCCCGACAACAACGATTACTACACGACGTGGATCGGCCGCCAGCCGATCGTGATCACGCGCGACAAGACCGGCGAGCTGCACGCGGTCATCAACGCCTGCGCGCACAAGGGCGCGATGCTGTGCCGCCGCAAGCACGGCAACAAGGGCAGCTTCACGTGCCCGTTCCACGGCTGGACCTTCTCGAACACCGGCAAGCTGCTGAAGGTGAAGGACGAGAAGACGACGGAATACCCGGTGCAGTTCAACACGCACGGTTCGCACGATCTGAAGAAGGTGGCGCGCTTCGCGAACTATCGCGGCTTCCTGTTCGGCAGCCTCGGCGCCGACGTGCTGCCGCTCGAGGACTACCTCGGCGAGGCGCGCGTGATCATCGACCAGATCGTCGACCAGGCGCCGAACGGGCTCGAGGTGCTGCGCGGCAACTCGTCCTACATCTACGAAGGCAACTGGAAGATGCAGATGGAGAACGGCTGCGACGGCTACCACGTCAGCACCGTGCACTGGAACTACGCGGCGACGATGGGCCGCCGCAAGGAAGACGGCACCAAGGCCGTCGACGCGAACAGCTGGAGCAAGTCGGTCGCGGGCGTGTATGGCTTCGACAACGGCCACATCCTGCTGTGGACGAAGACGATGAACCCGGAAGTGCGGCCCGTGTACCAGCATCGCGATGAAATCAAGGCGCGCGTCGGCGACGTGCAGGCCGACTTCATCGTCAACCAGACGCGCAACCTGTGCGTGTACCCGAACGTGTTCCTGATGGACCAGTTCAGCACGCAGATCCGCGTGGTGCGGCCGCTCGGCGTCGACAAGACCGAAGTCAGCATCTTCTGCTTCGCGCCGAAGGGCGAGAGCGAAGCCGATCGCACGACCCGCATCCGCCAGTACGAGGATTTCTTCAACGTGACGGGCATGGGCACCGCCGACGATCTCGAGGAGTTTCGCGCGTGCCAGGCCGGTTATGCGGGCATCACGGCGATGTGGAACGACCTGTCGCGCGGCGCGCCGCTGTGGGTCGACGGGCCCGACGAGAACGCGAGGAAGATGGGGCTGAACCCGCGCATTTCCGGCGAGCGCAGCGAGGACGAAGGGCTGTTCGTGTGCCAGCACGAACATTGGGTGAACGTGATGCGCGATGCGCTGAAGAAGGAACGCGGGGAGGTGGCAGCATGAGCTTCGATTACCGGACTGTCTGCGCCGCGCTGTATCGCGAAGCGCGCCTGCTCGACGATCGCCAGTGGGACGAGTGGCTGACCTGCTACACGGAGGACGTCACGTACTGGATGCCCGCGTGGGACGACGACGATCGGCCGACCGACGATCCGCAAAGCCAGATCTCGCTGATGTATTACGCGGACCGCGGCGGCCTCGAGGATCGCGTGTTCCGGATCAAGACCGAGCGCAGCGGCGCATCGACGCCCGAGCCGCGCACCAGCCACAACGTGACGAACGTCGAGGTGCTGGCCGAACGCGAGAACGAAGTGGACGTGCGCTACAACTTTCACACGCTGAACCACCGCTACCGCGTGACCGATCACTTTTTCGGCACGATGTTCGTCACGTTGCGCAAGGCAGGCGATGAACTGCTGATCTCGTACAAGAAGATCGTGCTGAAGAACGACTACATCCGGCAGGTGCTCGACGTCTATCACGTCTGACGCTGTTGTTTTGTCATGAAAGGAAGTGGAGGTGACGCCATGTCCAGCTACAAGATTGCACTGAACTTCGAGGACGGGGTAACCCGCTTCATCGATTGCAAGGCCGGCGAGAAGGTTCTCGACGCGGCCTTCCGCGCGAAGATCAACCTGCCGATGGATTGCTCCGACGGCGTGTGCGGCACCTGCAAGTGCCGCGCCGAAAGCGGCCGCTACGATCTCGGCGACGACTACATCGACGACGCGCTCACCGAAGACGAAAAGGACGGCGGCCTCGTGCTGACCTGCCAGATGGTGCCGCAAAGCGATTGCGTGATCGCGGTGCCGACGTCGTCGGTCGCGTGCAAGACGGGCCAGAGCGGGTTCGCGGCCACGGTGACGAAGGTCGAGCAGTACAACGATGCGGCCGTCGTGCTCGAACTCGACGTCGGCACGGCCGCGCCCGTGTTCCTGCCGGGCCAGTACGTGAACATCGACGTGCCGGCGAGCGGCCAGCACCGTTCGTATTCGTTCTCGTCGGCGCCGGCCGATGCGAAGGTGAGTTTCCTGATCAAGAAGATTCCCGGCGGCGTGATGAGCACGTGGCTCGAATCGGCGCGGCCCGGCGACACGCTCGAACTGCACGGGCCGCTCGGCAGCTTCTACCTGCGCGACGTGCAGCGGCCGCTGCTGTTCCTGGCCGGCGGCACGGGGCTCGCGCCGTTCCTGTCGATGCTCGAGGTGCTCGCGCGCAGCGGCTCGCAGCAGAAGGTGCACCTGATCTACGGCGTGACGCGCGATCTCGACCTCGTGCTCGTCGATGCGATCGAAGCGTATGCGGCGAAGCTGCCGAACTTCAGCTTCGCGACGGTCGTGGCCGACGCGGCGTCGAGCCATCCGCGCAAGGGCTGGGTCACCCAGCACATCCCGGCCGATGCGCTGAACGACGGCGACGTCGACGTGTATCTGTGCGGGCCGCCGCCGATGGTCGACGCGGTGCGCAAGTATTTCGACGACGAAGGCGTGAAGCCGAACAGCTTCCACTACGAGAAGTTCACCCCCAACGTCACGGCAAAGGCGGCATGATCATGCAGCGATTCTCAGGCAAGGTCATCGTCGTCACGGGGGCCGCGCAGGGCATCGGCCGTGGCGTCGCGCTGCGCGCGGCGGCCGAAGGCGGGAGGGTGCTGTTCGTCGATCGCGCGGATTTCGTCGCCGAGGTCGCGGCCGAAGCGACGGGCGGCGAGACGGCCGGGTTCGTCGCGGATCTCGAAACCTACGACGGCGCGCATGCGGCGATCGCGCATGCGGTGCAGACGTTCGGCGGTATCGACATCCTGATCAACGGCGTGGGCGGCGCGATCCGCATGCGGCCGTTCGCCGAATTCGAGCCCGCGCAGATCGACGCGGAAATCCGCCGTTCGCTGATGCCGACGCTCTATACGTGTCATGCGGTGCTGCCGCACCTGCTCGCGCGCGGCGGCGGCACGATCGTCAACATCTCGTCGAACGCGACGCGCGGGATTCGCCGCGTGCCGTACTCGGCGGCGAAAGGCGGCGTCAATGCACTGACGTCGGCGCTCGCGATGGAATATGCGGAACACAACATCCGGGTCGTGGCCACCGCGCCGGGCGGCACCAGCGCACCGCCGCGCCGCGTGCCGCGCAATGCGGCCGGCGACAGCGAACGGGAACAGGCATGGATGGGCGAAGCCGTGCGCCAGGTCACGGAATCGGCGTATCTCAAACGCTACGGCAGCCTCGACGAGCAGATCGCGCCGATCCTGTTCCTCGCATCCGACGAGGCGAGCTACATCACCGGCACGGTGCTGCCGGTCGCGGGCGGCGATACGGGTTGAGTCGCGCGTCGTCGCGCCGCCTGGCACGTGTCCAGGATGTTCGTCGACAACCCATCCATCTATCCACCCACCAACCGGCCGGCGCGAAGACGCCGGCCACGGAGACTCCCATGCGTGATCGTAAAGCCATCGTTCCGGCGGGAATGGAAGCGGTGTACGAGAAGATCGGCTATGCGCCCGGCCTGAAGGTCGGCGATACGCTGTACGTGTCCGGCCAGATCGGCCGCGATGCGGCGATGCAACTCGTCGAGGATCGTGAAGCACAGATCGTGCAGGCGTTCGAGAATCTGAAGCAGGTACTGAACGCGGCGGGTGCATCGTTCAGCGACGTGGTCGACCTGACGACCTTCCATACCGACATGCGTGACCTGCCGTTGTTCATGCAGGTGCGCGACCGCTACCTCGATGCCCACCCGAAGCCGGCATGGACGGCGGTCGGCGCGCACATGCTGGGCGGCGCGCCCGGCTATATCGTCGAGATCAAGGCGGTGGCCGTGTTGCCGGCGTGACGCGTGCGGGCGGGATGCCGGCACGAGGCGACGTAGTGCACGCATCGATTCGACCCGACTCGCCGCTTGCCGGCACGGAACGAGAGACGTCGCGATCCACCGGGCAATCCTGACGAAATGCTTTCTCGCGACGTCGGGCGTGCGTCGTTGCGCCGCGGTCGGCGACAAGTCGCGCGAGTTCGTTTATGGTGCGAGGGAACGCAGCGTCATCTCTTTCCTTCCGTCGAGAATCCGCGATGAAATGCCTGCCACGCGCCGTCTTCGCCGCTGTCGCTTTCACCGTCGCGCAAGCCGCGCTCGCCCAGGCGCCCGCCACGGTGCGGCTCGAAGACATGACCTGGACCGAGCTGCGCGACAGCATCCGGGCCGGCAAGACCACCATCCTGATCCCGGTCGGCGCAACCGAGCAAAGCGGGCCGTACGTCGCGCTGGGCAAGCACAATGCGCGGGTCGCGGTACTGTCCGAGCGGATCGCGCAAGGCCTCGGCAACGCGATCGTCGCCCCCGTCATCGCCTATGTGCCCGAGGGCGGTTATGCGCCGCCGACGTCGCACATGCGCTTTCCCGGCACGATCACCGTCCCCGACGACGTCTTCGAAAAGACCCTCGAGTCCGCCGCCAACAGCTTCCGGGTCCACGGCTTCACGAACATCGTGTTCCTCGGCGACCACGGCGGCTACCAGAACGACATCCGGCAGTCGGTCGCGCGGCTGAACAAGTCGTGGGCCGGCACGGGCGCGCGCGCGTTCGTGCCGGCCGAGTATTACGGCACCAGCTCCGACGGTTACGACCAACTCCTGCGCGAGCACGGTGTGCCGGCCGCGGACATCGGCACGCACGCGGGGCTGGCCGATACGTCGCTGCTGCTGGCGGTCGCGCCGGGCATGGTCAGGGTCGACAAGCTGCGCAACGCCGCGAAGCCGGGCGCCGTCGACGGCGTCTACGGCGGCGATCCGCGCCATGCGAGCGTCGAACTCGGCAGGCTGGGCACCGACGCGATCGTGTCGCGCACCGTCGACGCGATCAGAAAGGAAACCGCCGGCCGCTGACGCCGCGGCGCCATTGCGTCGCCTTTGCCGTCGTTCCATGCCATCGAACCGGGACATCGTCATGCAACCGCGCCTTCGCCGTCACATCCGCTTCCCCCGTCCCGCGATCGTCGTCGCGGCTGCGCTGGCCGGCTTTTGCGCCCAGGGTGCGATCGCGGCGTCCGCCGTCGCGGCCGTACCCGGCATGCCGCCCGTCATCAACCCGGACAACCTGTACGGCGAGGCACAGGCCGGCCGCATGAGCGCGGCGGTGGCGGGCGCGCTGCCGCGCATCTATGTGCCGAACCTGAGATCGAACGACGTCTACGTGATCGATCCGGCCACGTACAAGGTCGTCGACCGGTTTGCCGTCGGCCGCAGCCCGCAGCACGTCGTGCCGGCGTGGAACCTGCGGACGCTGTGGGTCGCCAACAATGCGGAAGGGCGCACCGACGGCAGCCTGACGCCGATCGATCCGAAGACGGGCAAGCCCGGCCCGGCAGTGCGCGTCGACGATCCATACAACATGTATTTCACGCCCGACGGCAAGGAGGCGATCGTCGTGGCCGAGGCGCATGCGCGGCTCGACTTCCACGACCCGGGCACGATGGCGCTGAAATCGAGCCTCGAGGTGCCGCAATGCAAGGGCATCAACCATGCGGACTTCTCGATCGACGGCCGGTATGCGCTTTTCACGTGCGAGTTCGGCGGCAAGCTCGCGAAGATCGACCTGGTGAATCGCAAGGTGCTCGGCTACCTCGAACTCGACCGGAAAGGGATGCCGCAGGACATCCGCGTGGCGCCGGACGGCAAGCTGTTCTATGTCGCCGACATGATGGCGGACGGCATATACGTCGTCGACGGCGACCGCTTCGCGAAGGCCGGTTTCATCCCGACCGGCGTCGGTACGCACGGGCTGTATCCGAGCCGCGACGGCACGAAGCTCTATATCGCGAATCGCGGCTCCAATCTCGTCCACGGGCCGCGCCACGGCAAGGGCAGCGTATCGGTGCTCGACTTCGCGACGCGCAAGGTGGTCGCGAACTGGCCGATCCCCGGCGGCGGCAGCCCCGACATGGGCAACGTCAGCGCGGACGGCAAGACGCTGTGGCTGTCGGGCCGCTTCGATGACGTCGTCTACGCGATCGACACCACGAGCGGCACGGTTCGATCGATTCCCGTCGGCATGGAGCCGCACGGCCTGACGGTGTGGCCGCAACCGGGGCGCTATTCGCTGGGCCATACCGGCAACATGCGGTAGGGCGGCGGACGGTCAGGGCGCGCGGTCGTGCGCTCGTGTGCCACGACAGCGCGCACGCGCTGCGGCACGTCACTCCCACGCGTGCTTGCTGAACTGATAACCCTTGCAGCGGATCGTCTTGATGCGCTTCGGTTCCGTCAGGTCGTCGCGCAGCTTGCGGCGCAGCTTGGAGATGCGGCCGTCGATCGAGCGGTCGAAACCGTCGAACTCGATTCCGCGTAACAGCTGCGTCAGGTCTTCCCGGCTGACCACCTCGCCGGCGCGGCAGACGAGGGCCCACAGCAGGTCGAATTCGGTCGAGGTCAGGCGCGGCGCGCTGCCGTCGGGAAGGCGAATCTTGCGATCCGCCCGGTCGATCGAAAACTTGCCGAACTCGAATCGCTGCGGCGATGCCGGTGCGCCGTCGACCGGGCGCAAGCGCATCCGTCGCAGGTGGGCCTTGATCCGCGCGAGCAGGATGCGCGGCTCGACCGGCTTGCGGAGAAAGTCGTCCGCGCCGAATTCCAGGCCGAGCAACTCGTCGAACTGCTCGTTGCGGGCCGTCATCATGATGACGATGCCGTCGTACTGCATGCGTGCGTCGCGGCAGATCTCGAAGCCGTCCTTGCCCGGCAGGTTGATGTCGAGCAGCACCAGGTCGGGGCGGCGCGCGACGATCGTGGACACGGCGTCGGTGCCGTCGAACAGCGTGTCCACCTCGTACTGATGCATGCGCAGATAGTCTGCGATCAGCGAGGACAATGGGACGTCGTCTTCGACGAGCAGGATTCGGATGGGCATCGCTAAACGAGGGGGCGAAACGGGAAAGTGGCGAGCGCTCAGGCCCGTCCGAACATGGGGAAGCCGAAGAGACGCGCATGATACTGAGAAACATTCCGGCAGAATGTGGCGAAATCTGCATCGTTCGGTGAGTCTCGCCGCGGGCGGGGTGTCGCCGCGTTGCAGGAACGCGAACGCACGAAGGGGCGGTGTCGTGTTTAGTCGAACGATGCGATGTACGCGTAAACACGTTCGGAGCGGTATCCGGCGTGCAACCGGCTGAAATACCGGGCGGGAGGTCGTTCGTGCGGAAACGTTTGCGAAAGCGCCGCGCATGCGGGCGTCGCGCACGCTCGCCAGAGCAAAACCGGTAAAGATTGCTCCACATATCATTACAAAATATTACCTGACGGGTGGCGTGCGGCACGCCAGATCGGTGCGGCAGACTGCCTTCGCGCTACCGTCGGATCGCCTTGCGCAATCGCCTCACCTCCTGTTCCGACATCGGCGCCGCGCGATTGCCCCACGCGCCGCGTACATGCCCGACCACCGATGGCGATGCGCGGGCGCGACCGTCGGGCACGCACGTTGCTCGGGTTTGGGCGGCGCCCGCCTGCGGGTGCGGAACCGCATGCCGCTGCGCACGGCGGGCCCGCGCGTGCGCCGATATCGACATTCGTATCCGGGAGGCGCCATGCGTGAATCGAACGATCCATCCCGCGCCAGGACGGGCCTGGGCGGCCGGGCCGCGATCGATCCCCGGGCCGTCACGGTCAGGCACCCCGTCACGCGCGCGTTCGAACGCTTCGCGTCGCACGTGACCGTGTGGGCCGGCTCGCCGGTCGCGTTCGGCAGCGCGGTTGCCGTCACGGCGCTGTGGCTCGTCACCGGCCCGCTTTTCCACTATTCGGATGCGTGGCAGCTCGTCATCAATACCGGGACGACGATCGTCACGTTCCTGATGGTGTTCCTGCTGCAGCGAAACCAGAACCGCGACAGTGTCGCGATGCACCTGAAGCTCGACGAACTCGTGGCCGTCACGCACGCGGCGAGCGACCGGCTGATCGGGATCGAGGACGCGTCGGAGGAGGAGTTGCGCGCGATGGCGCAGACCTACCTCGACATGGCGAAGCGGGTGGCCGCCGGGGACGGTAATCCGGATGGCGACCGCGAGCCGGCGGAACCTTCGCCGGAATCCTGACGGACGTGTCGCTGCACGGCTGCACACGATCGGCTCGCGGCCGGCGGACGATTTTTCAACCGCTTGTCATTTCTGTTCATGCAGCGCGGCATGCAGCGCATTCGCGCGATGAGCGCATCGTGGCGTGCCGTCCGCTGCCGGACGGAACGCGCGAAGCGGGCGGCATCCCGCACGCGCGTGCGGCCGAAGCGTTTCGACGCGATGTCCGGCAACGGCGCTGCCGACGATGTGCAGTCGAGCATGCTTCCGGCAAAAACGTTCGAGGAATTCCACCGTCTCGAACGCCGCCTGTACGAGTCGATCCCCCCGCCAGGCAAGGTTACTCGACATATCATTACAAAATATTACCGATGTCGCCGCACATCGTTCCCTACAATTTCGCTTCCTGATGCGCGCGCATGATGCGCCGCGATTTCGTCCGTCATGCGGACGGTGACAGGCAACTGACGGGAAGGCGACATGATGCCGTGGCGAGTCGTGCAGAGTCTCGAAGCGCTCACGAACGCGATCGAAGCCGCGGTGGCGCGGGCCGACTGGGCCGAGGCCGTCCGGGCCGCCGAGACGCGTTCGCGGTTCGTGCTTGCGCTGGCGCCCGATCAGCCGGACGAGGTCATGTCGGCGCTCGGGAGAATGCAGGAGACCGATGTCCGGATCTCCATCGTCGCACGCGACACGTTGCAGGCGCTCGTCGCCGAGGGCTGGGCGGCGTTGCACGACACGCGGGCGGCGACGCATGCGTTGAAGGCCGGGCAGCGCGCGCTGGACGCGGACGCTGCGGCATCGCGATGCGCGTCCCGCGCCGACACGCGATTCGCGCTTCGTCATTGAGCGCGATGCAGATATCCGCTTTCTTGGGTGGCAGGATGAGATTCAGAAAACGTACCGCCTACGTCGATGCCACACGATGGTTCGTCGATGGCGATCATGACCGGGTGGCGCGGCGCCACGACACGTGGGCAGTCGCGACGCCGGAAGGCTGGCGTCCGGTGAAGCCGGGCGACTGGATTCTGCTCGACGAAAGCGGGAACTGCTGGCCGATGGACAACGGCCTCTTCCTGCGCTTTTACGAACCGGCCGCGGACTGACGTGACCGACGGACCACGCTCGCCTAACGGCGCTTGCGCGAAAACAGCAACGAATCGGCGTCGTTGAAGCGAATACGCTGCGGCTCGCCATAACCCGCCTTCTCCGCGACGCGAATCGATGCAACGTTGGTCGGCTTGATCACGCATACGCTGCGCTCGAACCGCTGCTGCCCGTCGAGCCAGGCAAGCGCGGCCGCGAGCGCCTCGGTCGCGTAGCCCTTGCCGTGCGCCCACGTCGCGAGGGCCCAGCCGGCTTCCGGCACACCGCGAATCGACGGCTCGATGAGCCGGTGGAAATCGGCGAAGCCGAGGTCGCCGACATAGCGGCCCGACGCCTTCTCGCGAATCGCCCAGTAGCCATAACCCAGCAGCGGCCACAGCCCGCGATACGCGAGCATGCGCATCCACGAGTCGCGCGGCGCGGACGGCTCGCCGTTGAAGATGTGTTCGACGACCTTGGGTTCGGCCCACATCGTGGCGAGCGCATCGAAGTCGCCGAGCGGATGGCCTTCGAGGATGAGGCGCGGCGTGTCGAGAACGGGCGGGGAAGAGACTGGCGGCATCGTGGTTTCCGGAAAGAAGGGGGGCATGGGACGGCCGGGCCGTCGCACGTCGATGCCGCGCTGGTCGGGGCCCGTTCACGCACTCGCCGGCAGGTCGGGCGGCGGTGTTGGTCGGTGAGCGGCGGCGTGTGATCGGCGGTACGCGAGCGCGGCACGCTGCGAGCGGGCAGGTCCATTTCGGCAAGACAGGGCGCGGGAATGATAGCAAAACCCTTGTCGCGTCGGGCGTCGCGTCCGGCGGCCTCCGGCGGCCGCGAGTGACGCCGGTGCATCGACGGCGTCGAACCGGAAACGTGCGCGATGCAGCGGCTGACCGCGCGATAATCGGACTTTCATGCGGCGCACGCCGCACTTCCGATGTGCGTTCACCCCTCGACATGACACTCGAATCCGACTGGCTGAGCCGCTTCATGGCGCTCGTCACGGTCACCGGGAAGCTCGAAATCCGCTGTGCGTTCGGCGCGCCGTGGGCGGTCACGTATGAACGATCGCCTGCGTGCGAGATCCCGTATCACGTGGTGCTGCGCGGCCGCGCGATCCTCGAGAATCCCGACGACGGCTCCGTGCGCGAACTCGGCGGCGGCGATCTCGTGCTGTTGCCGCACGGCTCCCCGCATGTGCTCCACGACGGCAGCGGGTTGCCGCCGGTGCCGGCGGTCAAGCGGCCCGGCGGTCACGTCTTCATCGGCGAGAACGCGGGCACCGGCGAGCGGCTGGACATGCTGTGCGGACGTTTCGTGGTCGCGCCGCCGCACGACCGGCTGATCCGGCGCCACCTGCCGGCCGATCTCGTCGTGCGCGCGGTGGCGGACAGCCGCACGGCGGACGCGCTGGCCGCCACCGCGCGGCTGACCGCCCTCGTGGAGCTGATGCGCGCGGAATCGCTCGAGCAGCAACTCGGCGGTCTCGCGATCCTCGACGCGCTGTCGGCGGCGCTGTTCGCGCTCGCGCTGCGCGCGATCAGCGAATCGGGGCAGGCGCCGACCGGCCTGCTGGCGCTGGCCGGCCAGCCGCGCCTCGCGCCCGCGATCGTCGCGATGCTCGACGATCCGGCAAGGCCGTGGACGCTGCCCGAACTGGCCGCGCTGTGCAGCATGTCGCGCGCGACCTTCATGCGTCATTTCCAGTCGAATCTCGGGCACTCGGCCGCCGATCTGCTGACGGATATCCGGATGAGCCTCGCCGCGAATGCACTGCGCCGGCCGTCGGCCAGCGCGGAGGCCGTGTCGGCCGACGTCGGTTATCAGTCGGTGGCTGCGTTTCGCCGCGTGTTCACGCGCTGGGCGGGGATGACGCCAGGTGAATGGCGGCGCCAGTCGTTCGGTGGTCCGCGCGATGCGGCGGAATCGGACGACGGCGTGGCCGGCGATGCGGAGTAAATGCGAAGGAGGCGGCGCCTGCTGCGGTTCGATGCAATCGCAGACGGATCGGCCAGATGTCGGCGCACGGTTCGATGCCGGGCGCATCGCTACGGTTGTCCGGCTCGACGAACAACTCGACGACAGCGCGGCACCTCGGATTTTTTGATCCCCCAGGCAGCGCCGTGGCCGTCATCCAGGCGGCACGCCCGCCGCGGCAATGGAGCCGGCGACGGGCGCGATCGAAACGGCAGCGGCAGCTGCACCGCATGCCGTCCCGATGCTCTTGCAGCCGCGCGACTTACTTCACGGGCGGGAAATCGACGACCGTGTCGTTGATGCGGTTGAACGTGTTGGTGAAGATCGTCAGCGCGATCGCGAGCGAGATTTCCGCGAGTTGCGTGTCCGTGTAGCCGGCTTCGCGGATCGCCGCGAATTCGTCGTCGGTGATCGTGCCGCTCGTCCGTTGCAGGTTCAGCACGAAACGGATCAGTGCGTCGCGCTTCGCGTCGCCGGTGTTCGGCTCGCGCGAACGGATCGCGCGCAGTGCGTCGGCCGACAGGCCGGTCATCTTGCCGAGCAGGTTGTGCGCGGCGACGCAGTAGTCACACCCGGTATCGGCGCTGACGAGCAGCTTGATCGTTTCGAGATCCTGCCGGGTCAGCGTGCCGCCGGCGAGCACGCCTTCGGCGTCGAGCACGGCCGCGAGCGCGTTCGGCGCGAGATGGCCGACGGCGGCGAACAGGTTGGGGACAGTGCCGCCGGCGACCTTGCGGACTTGTGCGTACACGTCGGCGGTTGCGCCGGTGGCGGTTTCGATGGCGGGGATGGCGATGCGGCTCATGACTGGCTCCTTGATCGGAAAGTTGACGCCCGTTCGTTCGGGGTGACTCCACTTTAGAAGCGCAGGGCGATCCTCATAAGGCACAAAATCGCCATTGTGATGCTCAAAAGGATCAAATCGATCCGCCGCCGCCGGCGGTCTACTTCCGGCTTTTCAGGAAGGTCCGCCCTTCGGCCGTGATCGACGCGCCGGAGCGGCCGTGTGCGGAATGGCTGACGAAGCCCGCGCTGACGAGTTCCCGCGCGATCGACCAGCCGAGCGCGGGCGCATCGCGCCCGTAGCGGACGTCGGCGAGGCGCTCGAGCGCCCAGATGGCGGAGGCCGACAGGTTCGGGGTGTTGGACGTGAAGTTGTCGCTCATCGCTTCCTCGTGAAAAGGGGATTCGGGGTGGGCG
>NZ_QMFZ01000139.1:0-537 GCF_003294055.1 Burkholderia reimsis | reverse complement strand
AGATCGAGTACGACGTCGAGGTCTACGGTTCGGAGAAGAAGGTCGAGCTGCCGTTCGTGATGGGCGTGCTGGCCGACCTGTCAGGCAAGCATCCGGTCGAGCCGCTGCCGGCCGTGTCGGACCGGCGCTTCCTTGACATCGACATCGACAATTTTGATGAGCGCATGAAAGCGATCCGGCCGCGTGTCGCGTTCGCCGTGGCGAACACGCTGACGGGCGAAGGCCAGATGATGGTCGACATGACCTTCGAGAGCATGGAGGACTTTTCGCCGGCTGCGATCGCGCGCAAGGTCGAACCGCTGCGCCAGCTGCTCGAGGCACGCACGCAGCTCGCGAACCTGCAGACCTACATGGATGGCAAGTCGGGCGCGGAAGCGCTCGTCACGCAGCTGCTGCAGGACCCCGCGCTGCTCAAGTCGCTCGCGGCCGCACCGAAGCCGGAGCGACATGAGAATGGCGCTGCCGACGCAGAAAGCGCGAACTGACCGACGAACCGATCGAGGATGACCATCATGGCGAAACAGCAAGCGCAGACCG
>NZ_QMFZ01000138.1:0-537 GCF_003294055.1 Burkholderia reimsis | reverse complement strand
AGATCGAGTACGACGTCGAGGTCTACGGTTCGGAGAAGAAGGTCGAGCTGCCGTTCGTGATGGGCGTGCTGGCCGACCTGTCAGGCAAGCATCCGGTCGAGCCGCTGCCGGCCGTGTCGGACCGGCGGTTCCTTGACATCGACATCGACAATTTTGATGAACGCATGAAAGCGATCCGGCCGCGCGTCGCGTTTGCCGTGGCGAACACGCTGACGGGCGAAGGCCAGATGATGGTCGACATGACCTTCGAGAGCATGGAGGACTTTTCGCCGGCTGCGATCGCGCGCAAGGTCGAACCGCTGCGCCAGCTGCTCGAGGCCCGCACGCAGCTCGCGAACCTGCAGACCTACATGGATGGCAAGTCGGGCGCGGAGGCGCTCGTCACGCAGCTGCTGCAGGACCCGGCGCTACTCAAGTCGCTCGCGGCCGCACCGAAGCCGGAGCGACATGAGAATGGCGCTGCCGACGCAGAAAGCGCGAACTGACCGACGAACCGATCGAGGATGACCATCATGGCGAAACAGCAAGCGCAGACCG
>NZ_QMFZ01000137.1:0-543 GCF_003294055.1 Burkholderia reimsis | reverse complement strand
GCGCGTACAGCGGCATCACCATGAACGGCAGGTACGAATAGACCATCCCGATGTAGACGCCCGCGTCGCTGTGATAGAGGCGCAGCGGCGTGTGGATGATGCCCAGCGCGATCAGCGTGTGGTTCAGGAGGCCGTCGTCCTTCAGGATGCCGATCCATGCGTACACGCGAATCAGGAACGACGTCCAGAACGGCAGCATCACGGCCATCATCAGCACGTTGCGGCGGTTCGGTTCCGAGCGCGCGATGTAGTACGCCATCGGATAACCGATCAGCAGGCACAGCACCGTCGACACGGCGGCCATCTTCAGCGAGCTGAGGTAGGTCGCGATGTACAGGTCGTCCTGCAGCAGGAACGCGTAGTGCGACAGCTGCAGCGCGAAGTGCACGACGCCGTCCTTGATCTCGACGAGCGACGTGTACGGCGGGATGCCCATCACCTGGTCGGCGAAGCTGATCTTCAGCACCAGCACGAACGGCAGCGCGAAGAAGATCGCGAGCCACACGAACGGCACGCCGATCGCGACGCTGCGGCCCGACGGCA
>NZ_QMFZ01000136.1:0-545 GCF_003294055.1 Burkholderia reimsis | reverse complement strand
ACAACCCGGATAGTTTCCACGTCCATCTCAAGACGCTTCCGCTATCCAAATTACTTACTTCTTCCAGATTGTTAAAGAACGACAGCCGATACTTTCGTACCGCTCTGACTGGCTCAATCGCCAATGAAAAAGACTCGAACAATCGTCATTCGAATGTTTGTCATTGAGGATTGGTGGAGGCAGACGGGATCGAACCGACGACCCCCTGCTTGCAAAGCAGGTGCTCTCCCAGCTGAGCTATGCCCCCATTGAGTACAGATGCCCTCAGGTGTCTACCGCCAGACAATGGTGGGTCTGGTTGGATTCGAACCAACGACCCCCGCCTTATCAAGACGGTGCTCTAACCGACTGAGCTACAGACCCCTGAGTCTGTCTTTAATTTACAGCCGATAAGCGTGAGCGCTCAACTTCGCGAGATAGCTCTGGAAAGGAGGTGATCCAGCCGCACCTTCCGATACGGCTACCTTGTTACGACTTCACCCCAGTCATGAATCCTACCGTGGTGACCGTCCTCCTTGCGGTTAGACTAGCCACTTCTGGTAAAA
>NZ_QMFZ01000135.1:0-546 GCF_003294055.1 Burkholderia reimsis | reverse complement strand
ATACCACCTATGGACGCCAGTACAGCGAGACGGTCACGTCGCTGAGCCTCGGGGCAGACCGCCGCGTCTATCAAGGCGACAGGAGCACGGTACGCGTGGGCGCCAGCATCACGCAGGCCAAAGCAAATGTCGGCTACACGCGTGGCTCGGGCACGATCAACATGACGGCGGTCGGCGTCAGCGCCACGCTTCAGGCCAACAGCGGCCCGTACGTTACCGGCGGCATCAGCGGCGCGACGCTGCGCAACGCCTACAACGCCACCGACTTGGAAGGCGCCAATACCAGCGGCAAGTTCAACGTCAAGGCGCTCGGCACAACGCTCGACGCCGGCTGGCCGTTCGACCTCGGTCATGGCGTGAGCCTGGAACCGTCCGTCGCCGCCGTGGCGGGGTTCATGTTTGGCGACCAGCGCGCGACCTCTGCCGGCGTGTCGACCGACCTGAACCGCAAGACCTTCGGCATGGTGAATGCCGGCGTCACGCTCAAGCACACGGGCACCAGCAGTCTTGGCTCGCACGAAATCCATGCCCGCATCGCAGGCGTGG
>NZ_QMFZ01000134.1:0-571 GCF_003294055.1 Burkholderia reimsis | reverse complement strand
GGCGTGGGCAACACGACGGTGTCGGGCGACAACGTGACGGTGGGCACCGGCGGCGACATCGGCGGTGACAACGTGACGGGCCACGCGAACCAGACGTGGACGCAGCAGCCGAACAGCACGGTGGCGGGCAACACGAGCACGAACATCACCGCACCGAACCTGAACATCGCGGGCAACACCGGGATGGCTGGCGTGGGCAACACGACGGTGTCGGGCGACAACGTGACGGTGGGCACCGGCGGCGACATCGGTGGCGACAACGTGACGGGCCACGCGAACCAGACGTGGACGCAGCAGCCGAACAGCACGGTGGCGGGTAAGACGAGCACGAACATCACCGCACCGAACCTGAACATCGCGGGTAACACCGGGATGGCGGGCGTGGGCAACACGACGGTGTCGGGCGACAACGTGACGGTGGGCACCGGCGGCGACATCGGCGGTGACAACGTGACGGGCCACGCGAACCAGACGTGGACGCAGCAGCCGAACAGCACGGTGGCGGGTAACACGAGCACGAACATCACCGCACCGAACCTGAACATCGCGGGCAACACCGGGATGGCTGGCG
>NZ_QMFZ01000133.1:0-588 GCF_003294055.1 Burkholderia reimsis | reverse complement strand
ACGTGATGTACGTGTGGCCGGTGACCCAGCCGATGTCGGCCGTGCACCAGAACACGTCGGTGGGCTTCCAGTCGAAGGTCCACTTCATCGTCTGCGCGGCCCACAGCAGGTAGCCGCCGGTGCTGTGTTGCACACCCTTCGGCTTGCCGGTCGAGCCCGACGTATACAGGATGAACAGCGGATGCTCGGCGCCGACCCACTCCGGCTCGCACGTGTCGGACTCGCCGGCCGTCAGTTCGTGCATCCACAGGTCGCGGTCGGCATGCCAGTCGATCTTGCCGCCGGTGCGGCGATAGACGATCACACTCTTCACCGCTTCGCAGCCGCCCAGTGCGAGCGCCTCGTCGGCGATGCTCTTGAGCGGCAGCGTCTTGCCGCCGCGCGCCTGCTCGTCGGCCGTGATCAGCGCCGTCGCGCCGACGTCGACGAGCCGCTCGTTCAGCGACTTCGCGGAGAAGCCGCCGAACACGACCGAGTGCGTCGCGCCGATGCGCGCGCAGGCCTGCATCGCGACGATGCCTTCGATCGACATCGGGATATAGATGACGACGCGATCGCCCTTGCCGATGCCGCGCTTCTTCAGCGCAT
>NZ_QMFZ01000132.1:0-594 GCF_003294055.1 Burkholderia reimsis | reverse complement strand
GGTACCGCATCTTCTTCATCAAGCGGCTTTCCAATTTCTACTTCAACCGCAAGACGCGCAAGGTCTACTACCAGCGCAACAAGACCCTGATTGCGTTCGACTGGGCACGGACCGAAGGCGCCGAATTCGTGCGCAACGAATTCGGCGGCCGATCCTTCAGCACGAATTTCGCATTGGCCTTCGGCCCACGGCCGGCACCGGGTGACGAGCAAGATCGCACCGTCCTCTGGGTCGACAGCAATGCGCCCAATGACCCCGACCCGCGCTACATCGCTGAGGTGTGGGAATACATCTACCAGTTCATGGAGAAGGGCCCGGACCACTTGCCGCCACCCGGCGAGCCCAACTGGTGGTACGTGCCACTGCACCGCATCTGCCTGACCCCGGCCGAAGCCTGGCGCCACTATGCGCCATGGCGCAGCGGCGAGCCGGGCGAATGGCAAGGCAAGAAGAATTGGCTGTTGCCGATGTGGCTGATCCTGTTCCCGTACAACCTGTTCTCCGCCTTGTGCTGGTATGTGGTGTGCCGCGTGTTCAACGTGCGCAGCGCACCGCCGCCGGCGGAAGCCTTGGAGCGTTGAATCGATGGCGATG
>NZ_QMFZ01000131.1:0-602 GCF_003294055.1 Burkholderia reimsis | reverse complement strand
CCCGACAGATTCAAGTTCGGCGCAGTGAGGTTGAGGCTGGTGTTGGCATGCACCGTGCTGTTCGGCTGCTGCGTCCACGTCTGGTTCGCGTGGCCCGTCACGTTGTCGCCGCCGATGTCGCCGCCGGTGCCCACCGTCACGTTGTCGCCCGACACCGTCGTGTTGCCCACGCCCGCCATCCCGGTGTTGCCCGCGATGTTCAGGTTCGGTGCGGTGATGTTCGTGCTCGTGTTACCCGCCACCGTGCTGTTCGGCTGCTGCGTCCACGTCTGGTTCGCGTGGCCCGTCACGTTGTCACCGCCGATGTCGCCGCCGGTGCCCACCGTCACGTTGTCGCCCGACACCGTCGTGTTGCCCACGCCAGCCATCCCGGTGTTGCCCGCGATGTTCAGGTTCGGTGCGGTGATGTTCGTGCTCGTGTTACCCGCCACCGTGCTGTTCGGCTGCTGCGTCCACGTCTGGTTCGCGTGGCCCGTCACGTTGTCGCCGCCGATGTCGCCGCCGGTGCCCACCGTCACGTTGTCGCCCGACACCGTCGTGTTGCCCACGCCAGCCATCCCGGTGTTGCCCGCGATGTTCAGGTTCGGTGCGGTGATGTTCGT
>NZ_QMFZ01000130.1:0-618 GCF_003294055.1 Burkholderia reimsis | reverse complement strand
AACGTCGACGCAACGCTGCCGAGGATTATCAGTACGTCAACACTCGTGATTGCGGCGAAATGGCGCTCCTTCACGCCGCAATCTACCGAAAGGTTCGCCCTCACAATGTCAGAAATTGCCAACGGCGGCTCCATTCGGGCAAGTCGATGCCCGCGCCCCTGGTCAAGAACGAACCAGATCTCAATTTTGATATTCAAGCAATAACCAAAACAATTTGACACTTTAAAACATTATTAATAAGGCACCTCATTCGACATTATTTATAAAAAACATCCCTATGTTGACGCCTCAGCGTTTTTTCCGGCATCGAAACCATTTCGATCTTCATGAAAAGTAACGAATTTTCACCATCGAACGCCATTCGATTCGATCGATCCATACTTACCGAAAAATCTTTCAATCCGTGAAATTAATGTAGCCCGATAAGTAAGTTGGATACCCTTCATTGACATTTCGACGCGTTATGCCGCGCGGATCGAAGCATGCTTAGTGCCGCATCGCGTCCGTCGTCGATGTGTTGGATATACAACAGTCTCGCGACGCGAATCGTCAGATACCTCGCCGCGTTCGCACTCGCTTTCGTCGATGGCGCGCCGTTACACGGTGTGTGCCTTCGTC